>JALWGO010000188.1 GCA_027038805.1 Thermoprotei archaeon | reverse complement strand
GAATAATCGCTAGAATAGAGGCTCTCAGAAAAAAGATCAAGCCCGTAGAAGAAAACTTCTCAGCCAAACTCATAAGAGAGGATAGGGATAAGAATTGAATAAACCCACGGTAATCGTTGATTCAAACGTTATAGTTAAATGGTTTATACCCGAGAAATACTCCCAAGAAGCAATCCTATTAAGAGATGATTACCTATATGGGCGTATAAGAGTTATCGCACCAATATATGCTCTACTTGAATACACTAACACTCTGAGAAAATATGTTGTAAGGAAAATACTAGCAAAAGACCACGTAGTAGAAGCGTATAATCTACTAGTAGAAGTAGGAATAGAATACGAGGACATAACATCAGAAGACACGAGGCAAGCACTACTATATAGTCTAACAAACAATACAACAGTCTACGATGCATATTATGTAATCCTAGCTAAAAAATACAATACAATAATGTATACGGCAGACGAGAAACTACTAGCAACGCTCAGCGATAAAGAATCAAGAGTAAGACATATAGAAAAATACCCTATAGACCGCTCCAAATCACTAGGAATAGAGTAAGGCAGTTCATTATAATATGCGGTTACCCGCTATTGTATAGAAATCGTACTGATTTTCTTCTCTATCTTTTTTCTTTCTTTTCTCTTATTTTTTCTTCTAGTATCTCGTGGAAGAAGTACCATGCGGCGAAGACTCCTATTGTTAGTCCTATTCCTATGCTTATTCCCCATGCTAGTGCTGTTTTTACCTCTGGGCTTAGTGCTGTTACGTCTAGTAGTGGTACTATTGTCATGAAGAGTGTTACTAGTAGGATGAATCCTCGGAGCTTTGCCTCCATTCTTATTCTTTCAACGACACTATTTAATGCTATGAATATGAAGAATATGAGGAATATCACACTAGCCACTCTAGCGGCATAGTCTATTATCATTGCTGTTGTATGGACCTGTGCTGGGAAAAGTGTTAATATTATCGAGTATAGGGCCATGAGGGCTAAGCCTATATTCATTAAGACTAGTACGAGGTTTGTTATGCTAAAGTAAGCGTGTTTTAGTATTGGTTTTAGGAGCTCGTCTACTTTAAACACAATGAATAGTTTCTTGACTAGACGTGTTAGTATTATCGCTATTGCTAGGTAGACTGCTATAATCGCTAAGGCTATGAGGATATCGGGTACTATTTCGATGAGATCTCTTAGGGCTAAGCGTAATGCCTCCCATAGGAGTTTTATACTAGTTTTATTAGCTATTGGGCTAGTTGTATTGTTTAATGCATATTCCATCATTGGTGTTCACCCCCCAGTTAATATGACGAGATAGTATAGTGTACGATATATGATGAACAAGATGATTACACCAACAATTAGTATAGTAAACTTAAGCGTTACTTTAGCCGTCTCACTTACAGTGAATAATATGAAGTGATAGCTAGTTATGCTTGACTGGTAGAGTATTCTGGAATATAGTCTCGTATAGCTTGGTGGGAGTATTGCTAGTTCTGGTAGAGCTGTTAGGGCTATTGTTAATCCTATGAGGCTGAACACGCTTGCTGCGAGGAATACTAGGAGTGTTGAGAATACTAGGAGGTAGCCTACGAGGCCAGCTAATACTATTGCTAGAGCGCTAGCACTAGATAACAGTATACTGGCTTTTGGTGCTCCGAGTCTCTTCACTATGCTTGCATAAGTTATACCAGCATAGAAGTTTGTTCCAACGAAGGCAAAGCTGTATAAGACGGCTATTCCCAGGTGGGCTAGTGGTAGAGGGGTTATTGATACTAATACTGGTATTGTTGCGAGTAATATTATAGCGTACCTGTAACTGGTTATACGCTTCCTAACCCAGAACATACTAGCGAAGATGTTTGTGATTGTCTGGATGAAACCTATAGATGCTGCGAAATAGTCTGGTGCTCCTAGGTCTCTCATAAGTCTTGGTATCCATGAAATGCTCAGTAGGTTTGCTGAGGCAAGTAGCGCTACTAGGAGTAAGTATATGTTGCCAGCATGGATTTCTACTTCTTCTTCAGCCTTCTCAGCTATCCTTAACTCTATTCTCTGGAGTGGTGCTAGAGATACTAGAGCTATGGAGATTAAGCCTACCGAGAAAGCAATGGTGTAAAGTGTAATGTATTTCCACGGTGGTTCTCCTACTGCTAGTATAGTTATCATTATGACCTGGCCGACTATGCTAGCAATACTGCTAGCCATTGTACGATAGGCTATGAGCCTGCGGTAGCGTTGCTCGTCGAAGAAGGTGAAGAAGGCTATGTTCAAGTAGACTCCAGTTGGAATAGTTGAAGCAAGAGCTAGAGCGTAGAGGACTATGAGATAGTCTCCTCCAACACCCCATGGTATTGTGAACCAGAATACTCGTTCAATAAGCATTGCTACTATTATCCTAACCTTAATGTTCCTCCGAGCAATACGATAAGCCATAGAGCGGTAGAGGAAGAGGGCTACAAGTAATGATAGTAGCCCGGCGAAGATGTTTAATAATAGTAGGTCTCTTAGAACATATCCCGATGCTACAAGGAATATAGGTGTAACTCCTCTAGATATGATCACGTAGAAGCCTCCGGAAAAAGCCTCGAGGACAAATAATAGGAAGGCCCACTCACTAGCCTTGCTCTTCCTTTCTCTAATCCTCTGCCTCAAGGATATTCTCGTCATGGTTATAGTGCACCGGTCCCATCCACCCAGGATTTCTTTCTACTTTTTCTAATCGTAGCCCCCGGATAACGGGGCTTATAAAAATTTGTGTAATAAGCTTAAATGAAACTATGATCAGCTAATAAAACCGTGGAGAATAATATTAGATGTTATAGGCCGAATATTTTCCAGGCAGTATAGTGGGAAAACTAAAATATTGTTCAACAACTCTACATGAAGCTAGCATAGGAATTTTTCACTGAAAAGGTGGTTAAGATATTAGACTTAGCGCTGTATTCAGTCAGCGTTGTAGCTATCAGTACTTCTGGAGCCTTATCGCCTGGTCCCTTAACGGTAGCTAATATGGCCTTAGGTGTTAAGGGGGGCTGGAAAAGCGGTCTCCAGGTTGCTTTAGGGCATATGATTGTTGAACTACCCTATGTTTTCCTCCTCGCATTATTCTACGATACCATTAGCTCGTGGCTGAGCCAGGGATACGTGAAGATAGGGTTTACATTATTCGTTGTAGGCTTTATGGGGTTTTTCGCATACTTGTTGATACGGGATGCACTTAGTACTAAAGGGTTCAACGATAATAGTGGTAATACCGGGCTTGTTCATACGAACCCGATAGTAGTTGGTGCAGTGTTAACCGGGTTGAATGCTTATTTTCTACTCTGGTGGGCTAGTGTAGGATTACCACTAATAGAGGGCGCATTAACTATAGGCTTCCCACTAGGAGTACTATACATGTATGTACTACATGTATGGCTAGACTATACGTGGCTTGGAGCAACAGCTTATGCAGCTCACCATGGATCAAGGATCCTGGGGCCAAGGGGAACAAGGATACTGCTTCTAACTCTAGCTGGAATACTGTTGTTCTTTGCTGCAACACTATTGTTGAAACTATTATGATATTATATGTTTGATTTTTCAAATAGTATAGTTACACTATTATACTCTAGAGTAGTCTACTCTAGAGTAGACTGAGGTGACTACTACTTTGGCTGTATTCGTGGATAGGACTCGGGAACTAGGGTTGCTCGAAAACCTATGGAGTAGCGATAGAGCTGTAATGCTTGTAGTCTATGGTAGGAGGAGGATAGGAAAGACTCTTCTATTGAAAAAATTCTTAGAAGGTAAGAGAGGTGTATACTTACTAGCAGAAGAGGTTGAAGAAAAAGAGCTTATGCGTGAATTTAGCGAGAGAATAGCCGAAGCACTAGACCTACCGATCCTTAAGATAGCACCTATTGATACATGGCGTAAACTATTAAAGCTAATAGCGAAATACGCTAGAAAAGATAGAGTACTAGTAATAATAGATGAATTCCAATATGCTGTCCGAGTCAACCCAGCACTACTATCCATGATACAAGCCTTATGGGATGAAGAACTCTCTAAGACAAAGATAATGCTAGTACTCTGCGGATCAATAGTATCATTTATAGAAGACAAAGTATTATCGGAGAAAGCCCCCCTCTACGGCAGAATAACAAGCAATATGAGAATAGAAGAACTATCACCACTATACATACCGGCATTCACGCCAAACTGGGATAACGTGGACCATATAAGGGCTTACACAGTCTTTGGGGGAATACCAGGCTACCTCGCATCAATAGATCCCGAAAAAACCTTATGGGATAACATAAGAGATCTAATACTAAGGAAAAACTCACCATACTTCGATGAAGCTAAGAAACTATTAAGAGAAGAAGTAAGAGAAGTAACAAGATACTACTCCATCCTAGAAGCAGTAGCAAGCGGTGCTACTAGGTTTAGTGAAATACTAAACCATACCGGGATACCTAGGGAATCCCTATACAAGTACATTCAAATACTAGTTGAAATGAACATCTTAGAAAAACAAACACCAATACTAGGAAAAGCAAAACCAGTATATAGGATAAGAGATAGATTCCTCCAATTCTGGTTCCGCTATAATGCAAGATACCGTACAGCTCTAGAACTCGAACTAGAAGACAAAGTCCTGGAACATGTAAGACAGGACCTAGACAAAACACTAACACCTAGTGCATGGGAAGAGGTAACAAAACACATTGTTGTAGAACTAATCAGAAACAATGAAATAGATATAACGCCTACGAGAATAGGTAAATGGTGGCATAGAGATAAGGAAGTAGACCTGGTCGTAGTAGACGATATAAACAATAAACTACTAGTAGGAGAAGCCAAATGGAGCAAACTATCATTAAGCGATGCGAGAAGAATAGCATATAGGCTAGAAGAAATAATAGAGGAAATACCATATAAGCCTAAGCAAACATTAATACTCGTATCAGCACCAGAGATAGCAGATCACAGTAAACTAGTAGAAGAAGGAATAATAACAATAACAATAGACACCTACAGAAGGCTCTCAAAGAATAAACTAGCAATACATGGAAAGAAAAATAAATAACACTATAGCTCTGAGACAACATGTATTACAATGGTAATAGGAATGACTAGAATCTTATTACTAAGAGTATTCGTTGAAACAAGTAATGGAGGATACTATTCTCCCCTACATGAAGATGGCTGTGCAACCCTACTTCCAATACCAGATGATAAGAGAAAATACAGGACGATACCCAGCCACCTACTTGCTGGAAACATAGTAGATGAATGCAATGGTAGAGAACTCTCCCAATATTATCCAGTAGAGCTTGGAGAAAACCCCATAGTCCACCGTGATCCTAGGCTAGATAAAGGATTCTATACTGGCTATTATGCTCCAAAGGGCAGAATACCTAGGAGACATGGAAAAAGACTTGGTAGAGGAGACTACCTGGTATTCATAGCGGGGCTAGCGAGATATCCTAGAGGGTTCTGGGAGAAGCGTAGAAGACTAGCAGAAATACATAGAGCTTTCACGGAGGCACGTAGGAGGGGATTAACTGGAATATACATTGTCGGCTACATAGTAGTCGAAGACATAGTAGACGTCAACGCTGATGGCTGGAGTAGAGTATTAGAGAAGTATTCTTTCCTTAAAGAAAGTCCACACTACTATAGGGTAAACGATAAACCAGTAGCAGTTATAGGCAAACCTGTGAAAACGAGACCACCAATAATGATAGCCGACTCAACTGGCTCTCCAACAATCATGCTAGCAGAGCTTATAGGTAGAGAAAACGCATTAAAGCTCGCTAAAAACCATTATAGGAAATCCAGAGTTCTCAACGTAGAGCCATATATACTTGAAAAACTAGTTAAACAATAGAAATATAATCCAGACCTAATCCATGAAAGATACGGCTTGTTTCCTAACATTATCCTACCGCGTTTAATCTTGCTCTACTTCCCTGCTAACCATTCAAATATTGTTGCTTTCTCGTATTTCTTTTCTTCAAAGTACTCTGCTATTAGTTCTATTAGCCTGCTATGCTCTTTGAACCTCTCTTTGACATAGTCTACTTTTACCTTATCTGATAATCCAATTATTTTTGAGAGATATCCCTCTGGGCATGATAGGTCTATTACTAATTCCTCTATGTCTGATTGCATTTCTATGTTGTTGAGTCTTATGAGCCCGTGGAGTATTTCGTGGAGCATAAGGTCTATTACTTCGCGTGGCTCGAGCACGTCGTTAACGTATAGTGATATTATTGTCTTATCATTATCGTAGTATAACATTGAACCATAAGTACGCCTCGGTAGAGGGTTAAACCCGTATATCACGTACACTTTACTGAAGAATTCTCTAAACCCGTATACTTTCCTAATATAGCCGATAATATTATCCTTAATGTTCTCGTAGAGCTCGCCTACACGCTCACTTAGATCAGAGAGCATATCCTTTAACCTATCCCACATAAACACGTCTAACTCCTTTAACTCGCTCAAAACATACTCAAGCATAACCTGCTTAAGCTCCTCTCGAGAACTCCTAGACAAACCAGTTATCCTCAAGAATAAGTCTCGCCAGAGACCATGTTTCTCAATATAATATGCTATATAGAGCTGACGACCGGAACCCACCACATATGATACGTAAGGCAGTATACCGTAAGGTGATTCCGACACAACCACTAGGTCATGGAGAGCTGCGGCCACAAAGCCCTCACGACTAACAACTGGTATATACTCCAATGCTCTATCCTCTCATCCCCATGTGATTATATTTTATCCAAATACGTGTTTAAGGTCTTGCCCTAATAGTTTTCATGGTTTTCCATGTTCTAAATATCTTTTAGTCTTCCAGCTAGAGATTTTATGGGATAGGGTCCGATGTCGGTGATATATGTGTTCTCGAGACTGGGCTCTCTTCTACGGAGTATTCTTTACCCATTTGATAAGGTTAAGCGTGTTGTCGAGACAGTAAGCTTCAATGGATTATCTGATTCCGGTAGAGAACTATTACTAGCTCTGGTTGCATTGGGGGAGCTACCTTTAAACTATACTCATCTTCCAAAAATAATTGCTAGAACACTTAATACTAGAGAGCGTAGTAAAGCTACTATCCATGACCAAGTAAGGGTTCTCAAGGGAAAGGGATTAATAGAAGTTGACGATGTTCGCCAGGTCATAAAGCCTACTATGAAGGGCTTAGTTGTTGCTGGAAAATATACGGTTCTAGTGCGCATGGTGTACACTGTTCCCATGACGATAACGCTATTATTGTTGTTAACAATACTTAGATCATGGATACCATTATGGTTCCTATATACTGCTACCCTAATAGCCATACTCCACCATATCAGCAACCTACTAGTATTATTCATGAAGCCGTCTGAGAGAAGACTTAGCTCTAAGATCAAGGGCTTGATTAGACTCTTACCAGAATCACTACCAATAATATTATTCTTCGTGAACACGTGGAGCAGGCTAAGAGATCCATTGGAGGCCAGCGTAGAGGTTCTTGACTTGGAGACTATGGATGTTAGGAGGAAAATAGTAAAAATAATAATTGAGTTAAGAGATAGGCTTAGCGCCGTTATCGATACTAGCTCTTATATTTGAATATGTTTGTTTTGAACTCTATGGTAGTCTTTAACGGGTTTTCTTTGAATAATTCTATGTTTTTCCCAGCAACATTTACTTTTAGCCAGGCTTCAATGATTATCTTAGTGTCCTCTCTATTCCTGATATGCTTATACCATAGTATTGGTATCTTAGAATTATCGAGAACTATATTGAATACTATTGTATCGGTTTCACCAGCTGCTATCGATTTAACACTTTGTTGTTCACCGCTACCCAGTATTGTTCCGTCGGGTAGTTCTAGTCTAAAGACTAATCCCTTTACATATAATGGTATATGTTTAAGTTCGTTCTTAATAGTTACACTAGCTCCTAGCTTCGTCTCTGATGGCGTTATGTCTGCTAGATCAACTCTTATCTTTTCAACTACTATTTTACCAGCTATTCCTAGATCGTATTCTTTATTCAATTCTTTTTCTACAGGAAACATATGTGTCTGTATAACCTTAGAATACTTTACAGGTATCTTTACTCCTCCCACTGGTGTATCAAATACTATGTAGCCGTTTAACGTCATATTTGATTTTTCTCTATTGCTTAGATGACGGTACCAGAATTCATCTAATAGGGTATTATCTATTACCGTGTTTAATACTATATCATTATCGCCTTTCTTAACTTCTTGGCTTGGAATACTAATCTTAGCTAAATTCAATTCATCGATAACTAATGTTAACTTCCCCTCCTTGATATCAACATTTACCGGGAAACTATTGTATACGCCTAAGTGTACTTCTATTGGCGTCTTTAGCTCCGTAACCCTATTAGGATCAACATATAATGTTACACTAGTAATATTTACTATCCCACCACTTTTGCTCTTGAATAATAGGAAATATGCTAGACCTCCCGCTACGATTACCCCTATTAATACTACTGCTAATATTATACCCAACTTTCCCATTACCTTATCACCGTTATATAAGATTGCTTATAATAGAAAAATAAAAGATGAACTCTAGTTCACTACACCCAACCAGTACAACGTAGTAGCCGTTCGGGTCTCCTAACCATGGTAAAACCAAATATCCTTCATGATGACTATAGCCAGAGCATAGGTATCTCTCCATGTTAGGAGGCCTTGAGAACTCTCATTATTGGACGTGATCTTTATATAGAGATTCTATTATATAATAACACGGGTAGAATGCATTGACTCCGAAACAAAATACTGATTGTGAGATCTATGAAAAATATAGAAGAAAGTATAGGCCACAGAAAGTAAAGGTATTGTTCCTAGCCGAAGCTCCGCCTCCGCCAGAGAATATAGAAAACTTCATCTATTATGATGAAAAGAATTCAATGAATAAAAACGCTCTTCCAGCAATACTACAGAAACTCCTCGTAGATGCAGGATTTAAATGTCTTGATATACGGGACTGGAGAAAGTTTCTAGAAAAGTTTAGAGACCTTGGATTTTATCTAGAGGACACTATAAAGTGCCCGTTAGAGAAAGGTGGCGAGGAGTATCAGAGCGCTAAGTATAAGATTACTGTAGATGATCTTAGAGAGATTAATCCAGAAATAATAGTCGTAATGGGTAGTAAAGCGTTAGAATTCATTAAGAGCGTGTATAAAAGCTATAGTATTATAGCGGATGGCGCGATTACAAAACTTCACGGTAGTGTAATCAAGCTGCCAGATAAAGTTAATGGTCTTGAAGCCAAGTACCTGGTATTCTCGGTACTCCCTACTGCATGCCAGTTTTTGAGAAGGATCTTGGATAGACCATGTATTAAACCTTTCAAAGAACTGAGGAGTATTCTAAAGGACTTAGAGTGTTAAATCCCCTATTATGCTTTTTCTCATTTTATAGTATTATTTTTTTGTTCAGTTCAGTGGACAAGTTTTTAATGGATTTGTCCAGTATACTAGTCGTGGTGTAGGTGGTTTATTGGTTTATAGTACTAGTTGGCGAGATGTGTTTAAGACTATTATATTGGAGTTCGAGGAGCGAGGGCTCCCCGAGCTTGTTGAGAGAGAGCTTAGAGTTAAGGAATACAATGTAGTGTCGATTATTGGTCCAAGGAGGACTGGTAAGACGTATTATTTCTACCAGCTTATAAGAGAGCTTAGGGGTAGAGAGCCAGTACTCTATATCAATTTTGAACACGAGCTGCTCTCAAATATTGAGTCACGGTATCTGCGTGAAGCGTTAATTGCTTTTCGTGAAATCTATGGTGTTGAACCAAAATATATTTTCCTAGATGAAATCCAGGTTGTAAGGGGTTGGGAGAAGTTCGTTAGAAGGCTCTATGATTACGGAAAATACGTTGTATATGTTACTGGTTCTTCATCTAAAATGCTTGCACGTGAAATAGCTTCTACGCTTCGGGGCAGGACTATAACATATGTACTCCTCCCCTTCTCCTTCCGCGAATACTTGCGGGCAAAGAATATCGTATTCGATAGGAGACTAGTAGAGTATACTGATAAGAGAGGCCTAATACTACACTACC
>JALWGO010000187.1 GCA_027038805.1 Thermoprotei archaeon | reverse complement strand
TAGTACTACATATATTGGAGAGAAAACGAAAAAAGCAAGACTAAAGTCTTTGGAATGTTAGATAGTTAAAAGAAATCAGTAAAGGGTTGATCAATGAGTTCAAAGACTCAGAGAAACCCCTATAGGAAGAAAATAAATACGCTAGTAGACTTGTGGACTAAGATCATAGAATACTATACAGAAGGCGGTGTAAAGAGAAAGGAAATAGAAGAACTGCTAAGGAAATACTATGAGGAGCGGCGAATAACACCCTTTAAGGGGAAGGCAACACCCGAGGACCTATATGATAAAGAGCTTACCAGTTTATACATAGTGGGTAAATATGGTCTAGGATTAGATAAAGAATACCGTGAAATATTCGATGAAGTATTTTATCACGAGGAGACATTTGAAAGAATAATAGAGCTCGTCTTAAGAGGAGAACACGGTGTAAGAGAACTAGTATTAAACCTATTGGGAGGTTCTCTAGAGCCTAATACTTTAGCAAGAATACTCCGCGTAATGTTCACTATGGTTATCCTAGGATTTAGAAAAGAAGAAGAACTCCATAAGCTACTAAGAAAATTTGCAGAATACTTCCCAGAGCATAGGGACACGTTGAGAAAGTATACGAGATTCTATATTGCATTCCGTGTTGCAGAAGCAATAGCTAAAGGAGAGGTTAAAAACCGTGTCTCCAAGGAGGCGCTAAAACAATCGCTTGCATTAAGAATAGGGTTCGAGAAATCGATACCCGATGATAAATACGTGTATTCTATCGCAAAAGAAGTATTCAAAGTACCCTCAAAGATATTGAAGAATATATTGAATGTTGAGGAACAAGGGTAATCAATTTTGTTTGTGATAAACCAACTAGTTTATAAATAGGGGTATAATAGATTCTACACGGTCAGACTAGTGAAACATATACAAAATATCTAGAGGTGACCGGGAATCCTTTATCGTTTATCATATACTCAACGCGAAGTATTATTTGCACTTATAAAACTTTACAGCAAGCATGGCCGAATGATAAAGAGTAGAGACATAGCCGAAATGGTGGGCAAAGACGAGGGAACAGTGAGAAACATAATAGCAAGCCTCAAAGCAATGGGGTTCATTGAAAGCAAGACAGGTCCACGTGGAGGCTATATGCCGACTCTTAAAGCATTCGAGTACATTAGAATGCCGATATATGCTCACACCTATGAGGCAATAAGAGTTACAAAAGATGGAAACGAGTTAGACATAGGTATCTTGGGGATAGAATTACTTGACATAACGAGCCCCATGGGTAATAGAGCGGTACTAAAAGTAGCGGGGGATTTAGGATTAATCAAACCAGGAGACAATATAACCCTAGGTCCAACACCTTCTAATAGACTAGTTATAGAAGGCAAAGTACTATTTGTTGACGAGTTGAGAAAAGAAATAGTAATAGACATAAATAGAATAGTAAGTATCCCCCGAGAACCAGTAATAAACATAGCATCAAGAAAACTAGTAACCGTGCCATCGGAAGCAAGTATTCGTGACGTAGCAAAAGTATTATTCAAACACGGAATACGTGGCGCCCCAGTATTAGACCACAACGGCAATGTCGTAGGCCTAATAACTACAGCCGATATAGCTAAAGCCGTTACCGAAAACAACATAGAGGCAAATGTACAAGAATACATGAGGAAAGAAGTCGTTAAAATAAGAGATAACGAGGATATTCTCGATGCAATAAAGCTAATGATAGATAAAGGCATAGGCAGGCTCCTCGTAATAAACTCTTCCGGAAAACCAGTTGGCATAATAACTCGTACAGATATCCTTAGAAGAATTGCTGGCCTAGAAAAAATAATATAGCAACATAGTTATGGTAGTTATGATGAATACTCCCCAACCAGATACAATGGATGAAGACAATTCCTTTAGCTGACCCTAGTTGATGAAGGGCTTAGCTTTCCCACGCAAACAGAGAAAAATACGTTGAACCAGTAGTACTGGTTTCAGTGGTCCTACTATAGCAATAATGGTATTAGGCTAAGTATGCTGTAATAAAATTCTTATATAGTGGATTAAAGGTAGTAGGGGGAGGGAAATCCGGTATGGTAAAGAGTGTTGCGGTTGAAAAAGTAGAGAAAAAATACATTGTTAAGAAGGGAGAAGACGTATTCTACGTTGAACTAGCTAGAACAGTTGACGGGAAACCCATAGTATCTGTGTTCAAGGAGACTCGTCATACGATTGTGAAGATGGAGGGTAGGCGTAAGGAGAAGGAGGATTGGGAGTACGACTTAGATGATGCTGAAGAGATAGAGTATGAGAAGCTACCAGAAAATATTAGAAGAGCTTTAAGCCAGCTCATCTAAACTGCTTTTATCTCCTGCAATTATTGTTTTACGAGTGGCTATAACCTCCATTACACGTCTATGAAGTAGTTCTAGTAGCTTTTTCCTATCCTCCATTAATACTACATCACTATAACCCTGTGCTACTAGGTTGTGTGCAAATGGGCTTGGCACTGTATTAGGTCCTATAATCTTTACCTCTATTACGCCGTTATGGAGCCAGTTTAATACCTTTTTAGCAGCATTTATGTTCATGTAGTCTTCAAGTATTTCTCTAAAGGTCTCCTTTAGGACGGGGAAGTCTGGAACACGCTCTATAATTCTTAACAATGTTTGCGCATTTACTTGTCTACGGTAGAGGCTTGTTTCTACTCCCTTGTAGCGTCTAAGTATCATAAAGGATCTTTCAGCACAGTGCCTAAATCTGCGCTTTAAGAGTTCTGTGTACCTTAGAACTTTCTTCAATATATTCTCAATATTGTCTTCTCGTAGACTATATACGAGATCTATTATGTCAATGCTAGTGTTATTGTATGGTAGTGTTAGCATGAAGCCATTGTCGGATACAGTTATTCTAACATTGCTATTGGTTCTCTGTGAAAGAAGGTAGGCGTATGCCCTAGATAATGCGTTATTTGTTCTCCTACCGTATAGTGTATGGAATATAATGTTGAAGGTCTCTCTATCATCCCATAATTCTATGAGCAATAATCTATCTGATGGTACTATACCGTTAGTAAACAATAATTGCTCCATAAAATACTCGTATATGGCTTTAGCGGCATGGGGTTCCAATAAGTACTCGTTGATAAGCCATTCTATAACCTTCTCTCTGGGATACTCTGTGATCATCTCGGATACTATTCTCCTAAATCTTGCAACCTCTAATGCTGAATC
>JALWGO010000186.1 GCA_027038805.1 Thermoprotei archaeon | reverse complement strand
TAATGCCGCGTCGACTGTTATTATCCGATTTATTTTACCGTTCTCCTTCTCCACTAGTTTTTCTATAGCCTCACCGGGCTTGCCTACGGTAGCACCAGGTCCCTCAGCCTTAACTACATAGACGAGCCTCCCATCTATTTCAGTAATAGAGTACACGGTTTCTTCTACAATAGGCTTTCTCGGCACATTATATGTAAGTCTATAAGCGACTAGGGGTCCTAGACCATCACCTATTGGTAACCCTTTCTCAAATGCATCTAAGGATTTATGATAAGCATCGGCTATCTTAAGAATAGTTGGCATAAGATATGCTAGCTGCATTACCAGTATTAGATTACTCGTTTTCTCTCCTAGTAATAGATAATGTCTTACTACTTTATACAAGTAGTTCAACGCCGATGTGACCTCTAATACTACTTCTATATTACTTAATTCATGCTTACTCTTTTCCCCGATATCTTCAACTAGTATTCTCCTTATATTGTGTCTACGAGTATCCAATATATGCGCCAACCTGCGGATAATATCTGTCGGCTCTATACTGACTGGTTCTATAACAAAGAATTCCGTTAATCTCCTAACAGTCTTTTTAGGATTCTTTGAGCCAGCTAAAGCTAAAAGCTTCTCCGACCTAGATACTGCATCATTTAAGAATTTCTCAAGTATTATTAGCTTTGATTTCAAATTAGCTGTAATGAACATTAACTGTAACTTTTGCCCTATATTCGTAAACATTAGTAAGAATAGCGAGAGTAATATTATCGTTGAGATTATTCCTTGTATATCACCATCCAATAGTTTCGGACACCTCTCATCTTTCTCTACGCGTTACTCTGGCTTAAAGGAGTTAAACCCCTCATTTAAGTTTAGTTGTGACAATAACCTCTTTATCCAATACAAGTATAGTGTGCTCGAATTGTGCTACCATACCGTTTCCAGCTTCTATAAGTATTGGGTACCCGAATATTATCTTCTTTGACAAGAGTTTTTCCATTGTTCTCCTCAGTCTCTCCACGTCATGTTCAAATACGTCTTGAAGCCATCTCTCTGTAAAGGGTAGTGTTTTAAAACGCTCCCTAATAGTGTTAAATAATTTCTTTTCATCGAGTGTAAGTCCTTTTACCTTGCCTGTTTTCCATAAGGCGTGTATTGTTATAGTATCTGATTCAACTACGAATCCCTTACCATCTGTGCCAAAGGGCTCTATAGCATATGCTCTATTAGTCTTAAATCTTGAGAAGGAGATTCTCTCATAATAGTTCGGGATTGATTCACCTGCATGTATAATGAATCTATCAAGACTATGCCCGCTTAGATTTTTTATCGGCTTAAAACCATGAGATCTAAGCGTATTCTCAATTATTTTTCCGATTTCACTAAACTTTATCCCCGGAGACACTATTTTCAAAGCCTTATCAAGAGCCTCTCTAACAGCATTCAGCAAGGGCTCATATTTCGGATTAAATGAAACCGTGACCGCTGTATCAGCAATATATCCATCTACATGCACGCCTAAGTCTATTTTAACTACAGAATCCTCAGGTATTACGAGTTCATCGCCTATTATAGGTGTTCGATGAGCCGCCTCCTGGTTTATTGATATATTGCAGGGAAACGCTGGTTTACCTCCAAGCTCTACTATTTTCTTCTCAACTAGTTCTGCTAGATCTAATATCTTCATTCCAGGCCTTGCTGTCTTCTCCGCGAAGTCTCTTACACGAGCCGCTATCTCTCCTGCCCTAATATAGTTCTTTACCTCCTCCTCATCCACTTAAAACAACACCCATTTAAGATGTTTAATCTCGTACACCTTAAGGTTATATCCTCGGTGCATTATAACATATACTGGTGTATATAACTATGGGATACGTTAAATGGCTGGGTCACTCAGCCTTTGAGATATTACTAGATGGCAAGAAAATATTAGTAGACCCATGGCTCGAAAACCCGCTCTCACCAGTAAAACCAGATGAATACCGTGATGTCGACTTCGTAGTAGTAACCCATGACCATGGAGATCACCTGGGTAACGCCTTAACGATACTAAAGAATAGTAATGCTAAATTCGTCGGAATATATGAGCTGGCAGTATACATGCAAGAAAACGGTATACCAGGAGAAAGAGTATTCGGCGGCAATATTGGAGGTCCAATGAAGATAGATGAACTAACATTCATACTAACACCAGCATACCATAGCTCGAATAGAGGTTCTCCAACTGGAGTAGTCATAAAGGGAAAAGAAAAGACCATCTACCATGCAGGTGACACAGGACTATTCTATGACATGAAGCTTATAGGAGAACTCTATTCCCCCGACATAGCATTACTACCTATAGGCGGATGGTTCACAATGGGACCAGTAGAAGCTGCTAAGGCAGTAGAGTTATTGAAGCCTAAGGTAGCAATACCTATGCATTACAAGACTTTCCCAGTAATAGGTGGATCGCCAGAAGAGTTCAAGGAGGAGGTAGCTAAGAGAGGTTTAGATGTAGAAATCATAGTACTTAATCCTGGCGATAAATACGAGTTTTAACTATAGGCTAGCATAGTTGCCCGACATCTTTTTAATAAACTATTTATTTTTCTACACGCTACACACTACCATGTAAAAACAAGAGTACGTTATCGTTTAGGTGGACTAATTGGCTATCACGCTTAGCGAGGGCGAATACAAGGTTTTAAAGAAACTAGCTGAGCTCAAGAAGACTAGTTTAGAGGAACTAGCTTCAGAGTTGGGAATGACTAAGCCGAGTGTATCAGCTTACGTGGAAATGCTTTCATCTAAAAATCTTGTTAGAGTAGTAGAGGAAAAATACTATATCATTAAGGCAACAGAGGAAGGAATAAGATGGAGCAAGGAGTTACCCGAAGAACTATTATTAAGGAAGCTTGAAGAGCTTGGAGGAAAAGCAAGTATAAAACAGATAACAGAAATCCTCGGCAAAAACATTTCCACGATAGCCTTAGCGTGGGCCAAGAAACGTGGATGGATCGAAATAAAAGCTGGACAACTCTTCTTAAGGAAAAAAGGAGAGCTAAGCAGGATAAGAGAGTTTCTTGTAAAAGCAGCGAAAGGACTAGTACTTAGAGCTGAAGAACTACCTAGAGACTTGTTGAGCGAGTTAAAGAGAAGGAAGATGATAGTAATCGAGGAAGAGAAAAGGAAGATCATAGAGATAACCGAGGATGGATTAAAAGCTTTAGAAAAAGCCGTTGTAGAAATAGGAATACT
>JALWGO010000185.1 GCA_027038805.1 Thermoprotei archaeon | reverse complement strand
CTTCGACCCAGACGAAGTAATGGATATAAAACGCCAGCTAGACATACTATGGAATAGTACTAACTTTGCGCTAACCTATATGGAACTAGATAAATGGACACCCAATAGCCTAGAAGAAGATCTAAGAGTACTTGAACCAGAAGACAAGTGGATAATATACGAGTTATACAAGACTCTTAAAACAATTGAGGAAGCAATAGAAGGAGACCAACCCCATAAGGGTGGTAGAGCAATCCTAGAATTCATAGTAGAGAAGCTAAGCCACCGCTACATAACCCTAATAAGACCACGAGTATGGATAGAAGAAGACAAACCGGAAAAGAGAAGCGCTTATGCAACCCTATACCTAGTATTAAATGCTGCAATCAAGGCAATAGCACCCTACACCCCCTACATAGCCGAATACCTCTACCAAGCCTTTACGAGAAAACTAGACCCCAACGCAAAAGAAAGCGTACACTTAGAAGAATGGCCAACTGTTCCAAGCAAACTATTGGATAAGGAGACGTGGAGTCACGTAGATAAGCTACTAGAAGCAGCTGAACAAGTACTAACGTTGAGAGCAAAAGTAGGCATCAAGAGGAGATGGCCGCTAAAGAGAGCAGTAATAGTTGTAGACGCTCCAGAACTCATAGAACCCTATAAGAAGGCTTCAAAAGTACTAGCAGTATATGCTAATGTAAAGGAAATAGAAGTAACAACAAGCGCCAGTAGCGTTGAGGGCTTAGAGGAACTAGAAGTACCCGACATAAAGGTGTACGTTGACGTAAAACTAGATGAAGAAATATTACTTGAAGGCCTTGCTAGAGAAATAGTGCGTAGAATCCAGGTTATGAGAAGAGACCTAAACCTACCATTAGACGCAGTCGTGGAAAAAGTAATTGTAGCGACAAGAGACGAATTATTGAAGAAGGCTGTAGAAAAGCATAGAGACTATATACTAGGCGAGGTGAGATCAAAGACTATTGAAGTCGTAGAAGAACCACCAGACAAGGCTAGAAGGTGGAAGATTGAGGGAAGAGAAGCCTGGATAAAAGTAGTAGTCTAGAATAAAGTCCTCTTTTACCTCAAATACTTAGTCATATACGGTGAACCAGTGGGCCTATGATAGCCTCTCTTCCTATAGTATTCTCTAACACCAACCCCGCTTAAGACAAGTATTTTCCGAGCATCAAATTCCTCAATACTTATCCTTTCAGCCTCTTCGAGAAGCCTCTTACCCCAACCCCTATGCTGCCACTCGAATAATGGTTTCTCGCCGATAGGTACTTGGGGTCCATAGATATGTAGTTCTCGTACAATAGTAGTCTTAGAGTCGACCTCCCATCTATGAGCGTGTTCCGACGGGTATCTTAGTCTTAGGAAGCCTATAAGTACGTCAGCTATGGGGTCTTCTACCGCCAAGAATACTTCTACACCCCCACTAGCCTCATATATTGTTCTCGTTATCTGGAGACGCTTAGGGTCGGGTTCAACTCCTTCTTTTAGAAACCTTATACCAGCCTCCCTATACCTTATCTCACGTATCCTTACACCCTTCTCACGGCATCTCTTCTCAACTAGTTCGCGTAGATTACCCTTCTTTGGCCCAGCCTCAATGTACTTAGCTGGCATGTCTCTCTGAACCCTCATAACACGAACGTATTTTGGAATATAACGATACATTTCACAGATGAGTTCAACTGCTTCTTCATCGCTAAGAGCCCGGTATTTTCCCTGTCTCCACCATTCGTAGAGCTTAGTACCCTTTACTACAAGTGTTGGGTAAATCTTCAACATGTCGGGACGGAAATCCGGGTTCTCGAAGATCTCCTTCATCATCTCAATGTCTCTCTCCCAATCACTACCCGGTAGTCCGGGCATGATATGGTAGACTATTTTGAAGCCAGCATCCTTGAGAATCCTCGTAGCCTCGATACTCTCCTTGACACCGTGGCCACGGTCAACTCTCTCTAAAACATCATCGTATATACTCTGTACGCCTAGTTCAACACGAGTAGCACCAAATCTAAGCATGGCGTCAGCCTGTTTCTCCCTAGCCCAATCTGGTCTAGTCTCAATAGTAAGACCAGTACAGCGTACATGAGCGAACTCGTTGCGTAGCTGAGCATCCTCTAAGCTAACAAAGCCTCTAGGAGGCTCTGGGTTAGGGTAACGGTTCATAGCCTCGAAAACCATTGTTATAAACCATTCCTGATAGTCTAAGGGCATGGCTGGGAAGGTTCCACCCATAACTATTAAGTCAACCTTCTGAATAGGGTGCCCGTGCCTCTCATACATGTTTAACCTAACATTGACCTGCTTGTATGGATGGTATCCAACCCTCATAGCCCTCATGAGAGCTGGTTCTTCACCATAATAGCTTTGAGGAGTACCATAAGCCGGGCCGCCGGGACAATAAGCACATCTCCCATGAGGACAAGGATAGGGGTGAGTCATAACGGCTACAATAGTAACACCACTAAGTGTGCGCACAGGTTTCTTCCTACCCAGAGCTAGTTTAAGCCACTCAGCCATGCTGAACGGTTCAGCCGTCTTCTCTTCTACTCTTACAGTAACCACTTCTCTTAGCCCTCCCAGCTCACGCTAATAAGATTCAAGTATTATAAGGGGTTTACATATGTTGCCTGCATCAATGCATATTCTCTCATATTATGCAATATTAGTGTCTCTCTATTATATTTAACATTATAGTTAGGTTAAATATAATAACTTGTACCAGCGTAACAACCCTACTGTAGACCTGGAACATCTTGGCGAAAGCCTACGCGGGCTGAGGCGCATATGAATGGAGATAAACTTACTGTACGTATCAATAGGCTTCGCAGTACTAATGTTCCTATATGGTCTACTAGTATTAGAGATAATGCATAGGACTGCAGCAGCACTACTTAGTGCCGCAATAATACTAATACTAAACGTGGTACTACATTTCTCAGATTACATGGATCTTGTCCATGGTATAGATTTAAACACTATTCTCCTCTTAATGTCGATGATGATGATTGTAAGTGTTCTTAGCCGTACAGGTATATTCGGGTATCTCGCCTCGAAGATACTGTTAAAGTTTTATCTAAACCCGTTTCTCCTAATAGCAACACTGACTACGATAACTGCTACTGTATCAGCCTTTATAGACAATGTTACAACAGTCTTACTAATAGCCCCAATAGTATTAGAGATAATGGACAAGCTCCGCATAGATCCTAGACCAGTATTAATGGCAATAGTATTCGCGTCAAA
>JALWGO010000184.1 GCA_027038805.1 Thermoprotei archaeon | reverse complement strand
TCCCTAGCTTTCCACTAGAGATAAAAACTATTATGGAAAGATCGAGTAGGGTCTGCTGGGTAAGTTTTCTTCATTTCCCAGACTCTGGCCGGGAGTAAGTCTTCATCCCCGATACCGTATACGGTTTTCTTGGAATATATTTGTCTTTAAAGACCCTAATAACTCTCTTAACAGTGGTTTTATTAAACTATGTAGGCAAGAATAATATTGTATAGTAGGCTTGGAAGAGGGGTATCTATACAACTATGAGGATTAAGGGTTACGCAGAACTACCACTACATGATGGACATGTCCCACGGTGGCTTGCAGAACTTATGAAAAAACTAGCCCGAGGTATTGTTGAAGTAATAGTATTAGAGTATGGTCCAGCCGAACTCGTTAGAAGACTTAGTAGTCCTCTATGGTTTCAAGCATTCAATAATATTATTGGAATGGACTGGGACAGTAGTGGTTCAACAACTGTTACAATAGGCATACTTAGACAGGTCTTAGAGAAGGAAGAGCTTGGGGTTCTCATAGTAGGTGGTAAGGGCAAGATGATGCTCCGAGTCCCCGAAGAGCTTCCAAGAGCCTTGGATAGGCTTGGGCTCAGCGATAAACGCGTTGAAGAACTTGTAACTGCTAGTAGGATTTCAGCAAAAGTGGATTCAAGCTTACTCCAAGACGGGTATCAGCTCTACCATCACGCAGTAATAGTTTCAGAAGATGGATTATGGGGTGTGATTCAGCAAGGAATGAATATTGAGGAGAGACTAGCGAGACGCTATCATTGGCTCTCAAGTAAGGTGGAAAACTATGTAGTTGAACCCCACTACGGTATTGCTAGCAACTATAAGGGGAACGCGCTAAATCTTGTTGCAAGAGAAGCCGAGGGCGCTAGAAAGACAATACTGGATCTTGCCAGAGAGAAGCCAGAGAAAACTAGTAGACTGGTAGCTGAGGCTTCTAGAATTATTCGCGGTGATCAGAGCATACTTAAATGGCTCACCGTG
This sequence comes from Thermoprotei archaeon, assembly GCA_027038805.1. Lineage (GTDB taxonomy): Archaea > Thermoproteota > Thermoprotei_A > Sulfolobales > WANQ01 > JALWGO01. The sequence goes on along the minus strand of JALWGO010000184.1, from coordinate 2,303 downwards.
AACAAGCCTTCTTCTGGCGTAGTAGGGTATGATGATCGTTTAAGGATACTATACTATCGTCCAGTAAAGCTTACGAAGAGATTATTGAAAACCCTTAACACATTATATGAGAGCCAACCAAGAAATCTCAAAGAACTACTACTTATCCGTGGAGTAGGTCCGGAAACTATTCGAGCACTAGCACTCGTGTCAGACCTCATATACAAGGAACCCCCATCATGGAGTGACCCGGTAACAGATCCATTAGACCCCTTCCGATACGCCTATGCTTTTGGCGGAAAGGACGGTATACCGTACCCAGTAAAACGTGAGGTCATGATGGAGGCTATAGAGTTTCTAAGAGAAGCAATAGAGAAGGCTAGAATAGGTGATAGAGAGAAGCTCCAAGCACTGAAAAGGTTGAGGAAACTTCTAGGAGAGCAAGATCGTCTATGATTCGGGTATTAAGGGAACTGCTTTCAAGTATCCTTCTTCTATGGTTATCTCTGGTGTTATATGCCGGAGCTTTTCTCTATCCCTTATTATCTTTAGGAGCTTACGCTCATGTGCTTTTAAAGGCTTGCGTATTCTTTTCGGATATTCTTCCATTTTTTCGCTACAAATATAGCGATCCTCTCTACATATTTCCTTAAACTTTTCATCAACTTCATCCAAGTGTAAGGATTTCTCTAATAGACTCTTAAAGAATTCGTAGAGCGTTATCCTCTTAACATAGTCTTTGAACATGTAGAAGCCACAGCAATCTTCTACCGTATGCAGACTGAATAACCCCTCCTTACATGTAGCAAATCCTATATTGTATTCCTTGAGTGCTTTTCTAAGCCCAACATATTCTCTAAGTAGTATCTTATGCTCTGGCTTGTAGAGGGGGTTGCCTCCCTCAACAACTCTAATGCTATACAAGTTGAGAGCTGGTATGCTTATACCTAGTCTTCTTGCAATAATTTTCCACTCGTCTAGTGGGAGACGGAGTCCTTCAACTATAACCTGTCTAACTCCTATATCACTAAGTAATGATGCTATCCCACCATAGTCATAGGACCTTAATGTTATCCCGGGTACATAGGGTGATAGTCTAAGTAGTACTGGTATGTTTTCTTGAGAGAGCTTTCTCATAGCTTCTAATCGCTCTCTCACAGTTGGCGCTAACGGTTCTAGTAGCCGTGATATATGTTCGTCTAGACTGGAAATAGAATATTGGACTATGACCAGTCCTTGACCCGAGAGCTTCTTAACCATTTCCAACCAGGGATTCTTTAACATCAGTGTTGACTTGGTATTTATAACTAGTGGGTAATTATACTTCAACGCTGTTTTCATTATTTTATAAGTAAACTTATAGTTTTCTTCAACTGGTTGAAAAGGATCAGTTAACGTAGCAAGCCTAGCTGGTATAGGTTTGAGACCTTTCTGATAGATTTTCCTTGCAACAATCTTGAAGTTGATGAAAGCTTCTAGTCTAGGTCTAGGCTCTCCTACACGGATCCAGTACCACCGACTATAACAATAGATACAATTGAACATACACGTATTGTAAGGTTCTATTCTTATAAGAGAGTAGCATAGAGGCGACATTATATTACTAACATTTATCACTAGCTCGGGCATTACTCGTAGATCCCCATCATATATCCTATTATCAAATCAATAAAATGATAGTGTCATATAACGGTTATTTAGAATAATCCGGTTACGAGTTAAAAGTTTCAGATTTTAGGAAAAGTTTTATAATATTTGATAAAACCCCTTTAATCTTGGATATTAAATAGGTGCCGCTTCTATGGGCCTTATCAGTATATTGCGTTGGGGAATCAGTAGGAGCCCATGGCTACTTCACTTCAATACTGGTGCTTGTAATGGTTGTGATATAGAGGTTTTAGCTGCAATAACACCACTATACGATCCAGAACGCTATGGTGTAAAACTATCCCCTAGCCCCCGTCATGCTGATATAATAATCGTTACCGGTGTTGTAACTAAGAAAGCTGCTGAGAGACTTAAAAGAATATACGAGCAGGTACCAGAGCCCAAAGTAGTTGTTGCTGTTGGAGCATGTGCTATTAGTGGGGGTGTGTTTCAGGGAAGCTATGCTCACGTGAGCGGTGTCGATAAGGTAGTACCCGTTGACGTTTATGTCCCAGGATGCCCGCCTAGACCAGATGCGATATTGGAGGGGATTCTTAAAGCAGCACGAATACTTGAGGAAAAAGCTAAGCAGCTTGAAGCACAATGTGTGAATACAAGTAGTGGTGAAGAAGTTGCCGCAGGTGGAAACTGATGGTTCTCAAAGATCTTATATCAGA
>JALWGO010000183.1 GCA_027038805.1 Thermoprotei archaeon | reverse complement strand
TCTCTAGCTTCAGGTAGTATTTTTACATTGAATGCTAGTATTACACCATATTCTTCTATCTCATTTTTCGTTATAGCAGCTTCGAGAACATCGCGTTTCGTAACGGGGCCTACATCGGCTATTCTAACGGGGATACCCTTATTCTTTAATGTCATAACTAGAGCCTCTAATGTGCCAAGAGTATCAGCTTTTACGACAACACCTTTGGTATCAGTTCTTATTTTTAATGATTCTACTTCTTCCTTAACCTTCTTTACGTACTCGTCTAGAAGAGACTTATCTGGAACAACGAGGAGAGGTGCGCCAGCAACAACACCTTCCAAATCGGGGGCTGCTATCTTTACTCCAGCAGCAGCAGAGACTTCTTCTACGCTAATAAATCTACCCTCATGGGCTCGCATTTCTTGGAGTGGGCGTGGCATTAAGAGGGCTCTTACTTTTGTTACAATAGGTTTCTCTAGTCCTCCAACTACGATTATATCGCCTTTTCTTAGTATTCCATCATATATTATAACGTCTATTGTGGTGCCAAGACCGGGTTCTTCCTTAACCTCGAGTACTACTCCCTTAGCTGGTCCCTTAGTTATCATTAGCCTTTTCGCCATATACTGTTGTATCAAGCCAGCAAGTACTGCTAGGAGTTCGGGAATACCTTCACCAGTTTTCGCTGAAACGGGGACGATAGCAACTGTTTTTGTAAAGTCTCTTATCCTATCAAATCTATCAGCTTGGAATCCAAGACGATATAATTCTCCGACCATTCGGTATATTCTATCATCTAGTTCCTGCTGTACTAGTGGGTCTTGTTTTCGGATGGAGAAGAGGAAGGGTTGGTTAGGATAAGGTTTCCAACCGCTTATTCGGTCTATTTTATTGGCTGCTATAAGGAAGGGTACTTTACGTGCCTTTAATATTTCGATGCTTTCATAGGTCTGGTTCTGGAATCCATCAATTACATCGACTACGACAATTGCAAAGTCTGCTACACTTCCGCCTCTCCTACGTAGGTTTGAGAACATCTCATGGCCGGGGGTGTCTATGAATAAGAGGCCGGGTATTTTGAGTTTAAAGGGGATAATCTTTTTCAATGGTTCGGCTATCTTCTCAATAACATCTGATGGAACAATACTTGCACCTACATGCTGGGTTATCGCACCCGGCTCCTTTAACGCTACGGTAGTTCCCCTAATCTTATCTAACAACGTAGTTTTACCATGATCTACATGTCCTAGTACAGCTATTATCGGCTGCCTAAGCCTTCCTTTCTCTCTCTTACTCCGAGAAGCACTCATTTCATTCACCTAGTGAAAACTATGGAGAAATGCTAGTTTATAACTAGTCATGACTCTAAAAACAATTTTAAAGCCGTGATACACAAATACCCCTGCACAGAGCAAGTTTAGAAGGACAAGAACTAGGTGGGAACTCGTTGACAGAACTAAAAAGATGGATCGTAGTCTCGGATCCTAAGGCAAAGGATACACCAGTAGTGAAAGTGAAGCTCAAGGGAGTAGGACTCGACGAACTATTGGGATTAACTAATGAGGAAACGAAAAAGAAGTTAGTATCAAAACTAATAGAAAGTACATTAAGTGGCGTCTTCAAAACAGAGAGCTTATTAGAAAAAATAATGTTTGAGGCATTCCAAGAAGCCCTGAATAGTTTTGCGAGAAAGAAAGGCTTCAGCCTCAATAAGGCGTTAGAGGAAGTAAAGAAGGAGGAAATGCTAGCTGATGCACTAGTAAACGACGCATTAAAGATAATCAATACATGGATAAAAGAGGGACGCACACTACCAATAGCCTATATGAATCCCAAGCTCATAGAGAAGCTAAAGGCTGAGCATAGAATAGTAACGTTTAGATACTGGAAGGATAGAAGCCTAAGAGAGAAAATAAACATTAGAGCAATTGTTGAACCCAAAGAAGACCTACCGGAGGACGAAGCCATTACAATAATGGATGTACTATTAGATAAAATTGGGGAAACAGAGGTAGAAGTAGAAGCTTTTAGAGCGAAGGCATGGCAGGTAGTAGTCGATGATAAGATAGCATCAAAACTTCTCGGTCTAAAAATAGGTGACATAGTTGACGGATCAATAGTAGGACTAGATAACGTCAAGTTAAAGATAACTGGAGGCTCGGATGCAACAGGAATACCAATGAGACCAGACGTACCGGGCCCAGTAAAGAAGAGAGTCTTACTAAGTGGGCCACCAGGATTCCATCCCAGATTGAAAGGGGAAAGAAGAAGGAAAATGGTTCGAGGAAACGTTATTTCGGATGGCACGGTAAAGAGAGACAAAATGGTACAAATAAACACTGTAATAGTTTATCCCCCACAAGGCTAGTCTTTCTATACGCCTCCCTAAACTTCACTAAGAGTGATTCCAAGAACATTATTTTATCCAGTACTACAGATAGTAGTATGCAAGAACAAAGGTGATAATAATGGTTTGGGAGCCTAGACAGCCCGAAGTAAATATAGGAGTAGTGGGCCACGTCGACCACGGTAAGACTACACTAGTGCAAGCCTTAACTGGGGTATGGACTGCGAGGCACTCAGAAGAGCTAAAGAGAGGAATGACCATAAAATTGGGATATGCTGAAGGAAACATAGCTAAATGCGAAGACTGCAAAGAACCGGAAGCCTATACAACCGAGCCGTCATGTAAACACTGTGGAAGCGACTCCATACCAAGACTTTTAAGAAGAGTATCATATGTTGACGCACCTGGCCACGAGGTTCTAATGGCAACAATGCTATCGGGAGCAGCTATAATGGATGGTGCTATCCTAGTTATAGCTGCTAACGAGCCATGTCCTAGACCACAGACGAGAGAACACTTTGTAGCCCTCGACATTATAGGTATAAGAAACCTAGTGATTGTTCAAAACAAAGTAGATGTTGTAACACGTGAACAAGCATTAGAAAACTATAAGCAGATAAAGAAATTCGTTGAGGGCACGTGGGCTGAGGATGCACCAATAATACCTGTAAGCGCGTTGCATAAGGCAAACATAGATATATTACTACAAGCAATACAAGAATATATTCCTACACCTAAACGCGATCCAACAAAACCGCCATTAATGTTCGTTTCAAGAAGTTTCGACGTAAATAAGCCAGGTACTCCTCCAGAAAAACTTCAGGGAGGAGTAGTAGGAGGAAGCATATTGCAAGGAGTTTTAAGAGTAGGCGATGAAATAGAGATTAGACCTGGAATAGAAGTAAGAAAACATGGTAAGTCAGAGTACCAGCCTCTTTATAGCGAGGTAGTAAGTCTAAGATTTGGTAACTTAGAAGTAAAGG
>JALWGO010000182.1 GCA_027038805.1 Thermoprotei archaeon | reverse complement strand
GATTTACCTCGTGTTTAGCTGGAGTTGCATGATAGTATACAAACGGGTTCCCACTCCCCCTACACCATTCTAGTACTAGTCTAGTCTTACCAGTACGCCTCCTACCATATAGGACTAGGAATCCCGGCCTCTCTCTCCAAGCCCTATCTAGTAGCTTCAACTCTACTTCGCGGTCAACGAAAACGTTATATGTAACACTCAAGGTATTATACCCTATCTGTTATAACACCTAGAGTATACCAGTATTTAATTGTTATCCTCCAACTATAATCCCACCGGAAACCTAATTTACACTCTACTACAGAACCTCCTCTCTCGTGGAGGAAGATTTGTTTTGGAATGGCTATCCAAGCCGGGGTTAAACATAGGCTTCCTATCCCGCTATCCACCCATGCATTGTGGCGTCGGCGAATATACCCGCATGCTTGTCTCGGCATTGAAATCTGTTGCACCGTGGACCCGTATAACGGTATTCACGTCAACTCTCATAGGAGAAGAACCATGGGTTGATGAGGAGCTGGGGGTAGATGTTATACCATCTTTTACTGAAAAAGGCTTAGATTACTCAAAGCTACCAGACCTTATAGCAGAGCGCGGTGGAGTAGATATATTACACGTTGAACACGAGTACGGTATCTTCGGTACAAGCAGGGAACTAATAAACGTTTTAGAAAAGCTCAGAGATGAGGGCTTAGTTAAGAAAACTGTTATAACAATGCACTCAGTACTCCACCCCTACTCTGGTAGACTCGAAGAAGTATCCTTTCAAAGAGAATTAAATCGTCTCGATGCTGTAATAGTACATAGCGTGCCCCAGGAATTCGAGCTACAATGCCAGGGCATTGAGCCTGGGAGAATACACCGTATACCCCATGGAACGCTAATAAATCCATACTTAGGGTACCCTAAGAACCTCCTAGCACGTTCCCTAGGATTAAATGAAGAGGAGTTTAAGGGGCTAGTACTAGTTGTACCTGGATTCATACGTCCAGATAAAGGATTAGACATACTTTTCAAAGCAATAGAATACATGGATAATTCGAATTCAACAATAGTAGTAGCTGGAGAACCCCGGGATAAAAGCATAGTAGAATTAATAGAAGATGCCCGCACACGCCTTAACATAGTATTAATAGAGAAGTACTTGTCAAATGAGGAAATACTAAGAGTAATAGGCTTAGCAGACATACTAGTACTCCCATACAATGATAAGCCAGGAATCTATAGCGTAAGCGGAATACTACACCTATCAATGGGAGGACTCAAACCAATAGTAGGGTCACGTACGCCAAGACTAGTAGAACTATACCAATACGCTCCAAGACTAACAGTTCCACCGAGAACCCCTAGAGAGCTAGCAGAAAAAATACGATGGGTAACCAATAACTACGACTACGCGGTAGCCTACATGGCAACACTCTACAGCTACGCTGCTAGAACACAATGGCACAGAATGGCGCGAAGACACTTAAACCTATACAATAAACTACTAGCTGGAAAAGAACACGAGATAATACCAGAAGAAGAAACCCACTATACAACACTATAAGCATATACTAATACTAAACAATATTTTCAATACATTGTTATAGATGATAGAAACCCTTAACCCCTCCAACCATTATAGTAGTTATAATGGTGTATGAGATGACTAAAGTATACCTTGTCCAACACGGAGAGGCTAAAAGAAAGGAGGAAGACCCGCAGAGACCCCTAACAGAGAAGGGGAGAAAAGATACCGAGAAAATAGCCGAGTTCCTATCAAAAACCAGGATAAAGATAGATAGAATAGTTCACAGCGGAAAACTAAGGGCTAAGCAGACAGCCGAGATAATTGCATCAAAACTAGGAGTAAACAATATCGAGGAGGATCCAAGCCTAGAACCACTAGCCGATCCCGAAACATGGGCTAAAAAACTAGAAGAAATAGAAGAAGACATAATGCTCGTAGGCCACCTACCCCACCTAAGCCTCCTAGCAAGCATCCTGCTAACAGGAAACAAGGACGTACAACCAGTAAAATTCACTTATTCCGGAGTAGTATGTCTTGAGAAAACAGAGAATACGTGGAAAATCATATGGATGATAATTCCAGATCTCCTAAAGTAACCCACTATGGCATAAGATATTAAATTATCTAAATATTTTTACACTCTTATCGTGGTTCCTAAGATTTCAATATTATAGGGATATATAATACTCTTAGAGACGATTATTTTTAGCACTAGTGTTAACCATGTAGTTAGATTTATTATTTAGCTTGCATAGATTAGCTGTGGGTAAACCGGTTTGACTCTAAAGCTACGGGTTGGAAGAAAAGGGTACATAATTCTCCCAAAGGCTGTAAGAGAAGCTGTAGGAATAAGAGAAGGAGATGAGGTTATTGTTGAAATACGTGATGGTATTGTTATAAAGCCTACTAAAAGGGTCAATTTAATCGAATTGAGAGAGGCTTTGAGAAGACATGTAGAGAAGTTGAGGAAAATTCGAGATAGAGTAGAGCCTAAGCCCGGTGAGGTAGGTGAAATAGATTTAGAAGAGGTTGAATTCGAGTATGAATAGAATTTTCATTGATGCACCATTACTTGTCTATTTAAATACTCTTACGGATAGTGATAGAATAGCTTATGAAGAATACTATTTGGGGCTTGTTTCGGAAAATGTATTATATACTGATGTGTTAGTACTAGATGAGTTAATCCATGTCTCATATAGGAAGTATAGAGTACCCTATGAGTTATCAATAGAGTTTATAGAGTCAATAGTTTTGCCCTTTACGAATATATTAAGTATAGGTTTAAAGGAATACGAGCTAGCATCAAAATACATTATTAAGTATAATTTGAAACCTAGTGATGCTATCCACTTAGCGGCTATGAAAAGTAATGGTATTGGCATTATTGTAACTGAGGATAAAGATTACGATAGAGTAGATGTTGTGAGGAAGACTTGGCTGAAACAAACATAATTTTATCATGATTTTATGGGGGCATCTAATATCTCACCACGTCATTAAGAAGATTAATTATCGTCGTAGTCTTAGCTATGCAACGTGGATTTTTCTTGTATATGAATTGTACACTAGGTTTTTAACTAATGGTCACTGTGATTCTAGTGTATTGGAGTTGAACAAGTATTGAAGTTGTATTCAATAATACTCAGCCTACTAGCACTAGGATTGGTGCTGACAGCTGGTATAGGTTATTCTATGTGGACTGAGAGACTCCGCGTCAACGCTAACATACATATTGCAAGCGGAGACGACCCTTTCATCGGCTCCTATAAGGGCTTTATATGCTGTGAACAAGCAAGTTGTTGC
>JALWGO010000181.1 GCA_027038805.1 Thermoprotei archaeon | reverse complement strand
TTGATTTTAATTCCTCGGCCTTAGAGAGAATGCCTGGCGGTTTTATCCTAAATACATCCATATTTTCGATATCAATATTTCCTATATCGATATCCATGTTTCTTACTATATTATTAATAGTCGATTCCAATATATTGTATGCTTGCTCCACACTAATACTCTTGGTTCTACTAAGACTACGCAGGCCTTTATCGCTAATCCCGTTTTCACTTGACAGCTTCATTTCTATTTTTCTAGCTTCTACAACGCTTCTCGTAACTACTAGTTGAGTAGCAATAGCATGTTGTTGTTCAGCTATTCTTTCAAGTATTCTAAACTTTCTCGTAATTCCAACTTTAACCTTACCTGTAGGCAAGACTGTGAGATACACTACGTGTTCAAGGTCAGGATATTTTTCATCAATAATCTTACAAGCATTAAGTGCTTCAGTCCCCATACCGCTAACACATTTATCGTATAATGCTCTATCACTCCGCAAATGCTTTAAACAGTATCCTAGTGAAGACTTACTAGGATTCAAACAATATCTTCTCTCCAACGGATTATCCTTGCGGTTTAAAGGCCCATTATGCCACCTACAATAACTTTGACTTTCAACTAGTCTCATAGTAGAACCAGGCTCTAATAGAGATAGAGTTCCATTTGATTCTTGTACTATTAAACCCTTAAACACTAACCTATAGTCTTTAACCTTGTAAACCCTACGCGACCCAAAGAAAGAGAGTAAATCTCTACTTTTAACCTCCGACTCACCGAGTGCTATGATATCCTTGTAGACTAGTCTAAAAACGAACAAGAACTCAATCACCCTCGGATTCTAGATAGAATAAATCTGGTTTAAAACGCATATAGGCTGCGTCAATAAAACCTGTTTTCTCAATATTTAGTAATGGCCCGAATTTTTCTACTTCTATCCCCATAACGTATTGAGGTTTTAATCCATCAAAGACATGAACATTGATTATCCTACTCCTTAGGTTTATGAGAGCTTTCACAGAAGGTCTCAACACACTAATTTGCTGGCTCAATAAATCATCTACTAAGCGAGACCGAATAACACCAGAAGCTATAATAATTTTAGCATTAACAAATAACGCATTCTCATCGTATAGTAGATTCATTGAAACATATTCCGGTCTTATCCCGTAGAGCGAGTGATTACGGTTAACAATATAGCTAGCATGGAATACTATACCATAACGTCTTATCAACATCTTGACAAGTCTTGAGGAATTCTCATCAACATCTATGCTTTTGAGAAATAGAGGATTAACAATAAGTATACTACCACTTAAGTAGACTACATCATATCTTTTAAGATCCATTACACTATAATTCGATGAATTATCTAATTCTACGAGAACCATAAACATTATCCCTTAACTCAAACTTTCTCTAACTCACGCTAGCTAAATAAGTTACACTAATCTATTAGTTCTTGGAGAAGGTTCAGAGAATGATATTGTGAGACGAGGAGCTACGTGAAAAGGTTCTCTTAGAAGCACTTCGCTTCTGTGGTCCCCAATACTACTCATATAAGAAATATACTATAGCATACTGTAATGGTTTTTACGTAATAATAGACATATACAAGTACGTATATGTAGTAAAGCCGTTAAGTATACGTACTACAAAACCCGGTATTTTAGATAGGCTAAGGAACCCCTTACGTCTACCAGTAACATTGTTTAAACCCCCATTACTTTATGGAGGTATTGTGAAACCTCAAGTGAGTGGTGCACGGCTAATACGAAGACATAGGGTTCATGGATGGATTCTCTACTTCTTCAAAGGACCCTATAGGTTCATGGATCACCGAAGATTCTGGATTGAAGGCGAATGTATTGGAATACTAGGCTCTGCCAGCGAATGGGACGCTCTACCCCCCGAGCAAGCAATACCAGAGATGATTAAGATACTTGAAAGAATACACGACAAGCTAAGGAGCGAAGAAGAACTATTCTGGTAACAGATCAAGAGAGCAGAATAAATGGTACAAAACACTTATATTATGTCGTGTTAGCTGTTGCAATTAGTTGTTAGTACTTTCATCTTGGCTAGCTGCCATATTGTGTCAGTCTTCGGAGCCGAAGATCCTGGGTTCAAATCCCCGCGAACCTGCTTTCCTCTTAAATACCCCTATATAAGCCTTCCTTCCAAGGAGGCCCCTTATTTCCTGGTGACCAGTTTAGGGAAAGGAAGGATCTCTTAGAAAGACTTTGGAGGAACGCGGAGGAAAGATCACTCCTTAAGAAGCTCAAGGAACAGTTCTTCAAGGTTGTTACGAGGGTTTATGATGCTGGTAAGTTTCATGTTAGCTTGCTCGATATTTAAAGAATGCTAAGAACTTTGTTTTGGTTATATCCCCCTTTCTTAACACGTTCCGAGTACAGAAGTTTGCCTCAGCTAGGGAGGTTAAGGAGGTCTTGAAGAGGGACATTGATGTAATAGTTGTTACCAGATATTCTGAGCCTAGGAAGGTGAGTGATGTAAAGGAACACGAGAAATACAGAGAGGCCCTTGAAGAAGCAGGTATTAAGGCTATTACGGTTAGATAACTCGCATTACATTTCAAGATAGTAATAATTGATAATAAGATAATATATCTAGGTTCAATAAATTCATTAAGCGTATTGACATATTGAGAGGTATCTGCAGACTACATGATAATGCTTGAAAGTGAAGCTTTCATATATAAACATAGTAGAGATTGCTATAAGAAGAAAAGCCTATGAGCAATGACTAAGTAGATAATGACCATTGTTTGCATCACATAGGAAAATTAGTTACTATAATAAGAAGTTATTAGGCATGACATGAATTAGTATAAATAGAGGGAGGATTGCAAGTGAATATAGATATCATCGACAAGCTAAAGTTCAAGGACAGTAGGCTAGGCTATGTAAAGGTAAATGACGGTAGTGCAATTATTCTACGTGTAGCTATCGTTGATGTAAGAGTTCGACAAGAGGCTTCTCCTTTTGGAGCAGAATTCGATGTTAATGCTACTGGTGGTATATCAGTCTATCCTTCTGAAGACGTTCTAAGCGAAGTCAAGGACAAGCCAGTATTAGAGCCAGGTAAGACTGCTAGTGAGGGCTGGATGAGAGTGAATATTGTTGAGAGAGCGCCCGCATACGAGGAAGTCATTTATAATGACGACAGGGTCGGAAAATACTTGATTAGGATTGAGATTGAGCCTGTAATGGTTTCCAAAAATACTCAGTTCAAAACCTCTCGTGGACTACCTCTATATGTTGTGAGGTGGGTGCCCAAGATAACCTGGAGCGAGGTACAAGAGGATTCTAAGTAGGGATAAAATAGGAGAGTAATATGGTGATGCATCATGTT
>JALWGO010000180.1 GCA_027038805.1 Thermoprotei archaeon | reverse complement strand
GAGTAATCCTATAAGACTACCAGTTACCCCGTAGACTTCCCAAACTCTTCTATTCTTAACTAGCAGGCTTATGAGAGGTAAGGCGAAGGCTAGGATTACTAGTAGGGCGGGTGTAAGACCTATTAGGTGTATTATGTAGGACATGTAGGCTCACCTTAATCGAATATTTTCTTAGCGTATTTTTCAAAGGTCATTGAGATGTTTTTGTAAGTGGTCTCGGGTTCTACTCCTTTAACATCTATCCAATGCACGTAGAATATCTTCTTATCTTCGTCTAAGTCTACTACAACGGTTCCAGGTGTATTGGTTATGGAGTTAGCAATTGTTACTATAGCGTACTCTGTTCCCACATTATAGGGTACCCTCACTATACCTGGGTTCAAAGGCATTTTTGGATGAATTATCCTCTTAGCGACATCTAAGTGGGCTTTCATCTCTATTATAGTGAAATAGTATAGAGTATAAATGATCAACCATAGAAGCCTAATAGGGTTTAAAGACTTAGAAGTATTCTCTACTAGTAGATGGGAGAATAGCGCGGCTGTTAGGGCTGCAATAGCTACTCCCGTAACGATATCATAGGGTGTTATGGAGCCAGTAAATACTATGTATATAATGAATGTTACTAGACTCACTGGTATTAATCGTAATAGTTGACTGGACACGAGTCTTCACCCTTTAAGTTTTGATAAATCACGTACATCAAGTGAGCCGTAGAGGCGATAGGCTTGTATCGCGAGAAAGGTTATCAGTAATGTTATAGCCATGTTTATTACTATAGCGGTAATCACTAGAGCTGGCGGGACCGGATCTATTGATTGTGAGACAAAGGTGTTTAAGACGTTCTTATCGGGATGACTAGTCCAGAGTACTGGGGGTTTTATCGGGTATATTGCTCTATAACCTATGAATATCATGAATACGTTAGCTGTATCACCAAATATTGTTAGGGCTATGATTTTTTTCAACATGTTTGGCCTAAACACTATACCATATATTGACACACCAAAGGTAGCTATTATTACGAAGAACATGTAGGTCCAGAGGATCTTCTCAAGGTATTCCTCGATCACTGCTTTCCTACCTCTCTAGAAAGTATTTTCTTGAAGAATTCTTCGGGTAGAGTCAACAAGAGGAAGACTACAGTGAATCCAGCTCCAACTGCTAAGAGTTCAGCCATGTTGTAGAATGCAAGGCTTCCGAGGAGAACACCTAGTCCAAAGGATGGGAATCCTATGAACATTGCCCAACTCTTCGGCTGATTCTCCATTATATAGGGATTACCGCCTGCAAAACCCATTATTAATGGAGTAAGGGCTAGGAGGCCTATTATTAGAAGGCCAAGGGTTCTAATTGTGAGCATGGTATTCTTCTTTAATCCTACATCTTCTACGAAGTATCTTGAAAGAGCAGCTATAGCTAATAAGGGTGCTACCGCTAGTGTTGCTCCTCCCTGGAATCCTCCTCCCGGAGTAAGCTGGCCGTGGAAGGCTATTGATGCTGAAACAGCTATTATTACTACGAAGTTTATTCGTGTTATGAGTTTGACTATGAGTGATAGGCCTTGGCCGCTTGTTTTAGTATTAGTTGAACTATTATTCGTGTTCTTCTTGTTCTTTTCCTCTAGTGAAACTGAATAGTATCTGAATACTGATACACTACCAATTATTGCGAAGAAGAAGACTGATGTCTCGAATAGGGTGTCTAGTCCACGGTAGTCCCATAGTATTGCTGTTATCCCTTCAGTGCTCGCCGCCCAAAAGTCTGATGGCTTTGTTATCGAGGGATATATCTCTTGTATCACAATGTTATTATTAGCCATAAAGTATAGGTAAAAGGATCCGAGAGGACGAATAGTTTTCAATGGAACCGCTCCTAGGGCTCCAAAGGAGAGGATTACCGCTAGGAGTGCTAGTGAAATTATTATTAGTGCTAGCAGGATCTTCTCACGTGTCTTCATAGCTTACACCTTCTCGTATCTCTCGGTCTTTTTTATCGCGATAATCATTACTGCAGAATATATTCCAACACCTATAGCGGCATAAGCTAGTACTATGTCAGGAGACATCAACAAATAATACACTATAACATAGGCTGCCGCTTGACCAGCAGAGAATACTACTGCTTTTAACAAATCTCTTTCCATGATTGCGAGGAAAGCAAATACGAAGCCTATAGACATCATTAGAACAAGCATTATGAGATGTAATAGGTAGAACACCTCATTATCACCCCCTATCCTCTTCTAAATGGTCTACTACTTTCGGTTCAACTGGAACAACCTTCGCTCTATGCGTTGCCCTCGCGAGAGCATGTGATCCGGTTGGAGCGGCGAGTACTATGAATAATGCTGTTATTATGGCGCCGCCCATAAGATACCATCTATACTGGCCAAAGCTTTCAAGACTGGGTGCCATTAATGCTACTCCTATTAATGGATAGACTGCTCCACCTATGGCTCCTATCGTAGCAGCGTGAAGTCTGACGAAGAAGTTGGGGAATCTTAAGAGTCCTAGAGCGCCTATTAGATCGAATACTGCTCCAAGGCCTACGAGGCCCATGCCTATGAAGAATAGAATTGTTTTCACGAGTTCAATCAATCTTATTCACCTAGTTCTTTCTTCTCATAATATTTTGCGACAAATATGTCGAGAGCATAAGCCCATATGGCGAGAATAATAGCGCCTGGAATGAGGAAGGGTGATTTAAAGTATATTGCGAGAATTATCATGAACGCAGCTGCATCATATGATAATGCATCAATTGCCAGTACTGAGTCCGGTACGGATGGACCCTTTACCGCTCGAATAATGTATATTATAAAGGCCGTTAAGAATACCGGGATTATTATGATGACGTAGGTTGTAGCAAGAGATTCTAGATTCATCGCTATAAGCCCTCTTGACCAAGTATAGGCCTCTGTTGAAAATTATTTAAAGTTTGTGTTTTATTCAAATATTAATTACCTATATATCCGAATTATCAAATTGTTAAATCAAATAGTTAGATATAAGATATAGAACCGTATAATAGCCTTAATATAAGAGTAGTATATAGCCCCTATACGAGGCGTAAGGATATGAGTAGTGGTGAACTAAGACCATACTTAATAGAGAAGTACGATGGAGATGTTATAATATCAACTGCATTGACCCAAGTCTCCGTAGGTGGTTTTAGGAATCCCCGCTATCAGAGAATAATGCTAGATACATCCTTATCAAGAGTGAAGAAGATAGATAAGGCGCTCTTAGAGTTAGCCATAACATCACCCTTTAATCCATTGAATAGTAAGTGGAAGCTGGTTTTCGACGGATTTACTCTTACTAGAGAATTCAAACCCCAATTGAGTGTCGAGGA
>JALWGO010000179.1 GCA_027038805.1 Thermoprotei archaeon | reverse complement strand
CCGGCTAGACTCGAACCAGTGTTCACTATACCCATAGCTGTTCCACGCTTCTCTCTCCCAGCTATTTCTGAGGCAAGCTTGACCATTCCAGTATCATAGAAGGTGTAGATGGGCAGGATCCAGAGCAGTATAGAGTATACTCCCCTAGCATATGATAAGCCCATGAAGTCTAGGGAGTACATGACGGCTACTAAGGCTACTGTTTTCAGCCCTCCAAGTCTATCAACTATCGAGCCAACAAAGGGTCTTAGCGTTGCCCCTATAAATGCTGGTAGACTCGTAACAACTAAACCGTATACCAGGATGTTCTCACCTATATCGCTGTAGAAGTGTACTAGGAACAAGTTATAGGCGAAGTCGAAGCCTAGGGTTAGGACAACCTGGATTACAGCAACGATTAGTAAGGGGCCTCTTAGCTCTCTGAAAACGTTTACCGTTTCGAAGCCTGTTTCTCCACGCCACCTAGCTATCATGAAAGCTATAACGTAGGCTGTACCAGCTAATAGTCCAGTTAAAACTAAGATAAACTTGAAGCCAAATATGGGTTTGAGTAAGCCTACTATTAGGCCGCTTGTAGCCCATCCCAGGCTCCCGCCTATTGCAAAGTAGCCATAGCTTCTACCAACATGTTCTTCAGAGGAGAGGAGGGATACCATTGCCAGTATAGAAGGCCACGCCACCGCCCATCCCAGCGAGGCTACGCCTACAACTAGTGGTACAAGGGAGAGCGGCGTGAAGGGTACCAGTGATAGACTATAAGCTAGAGCGCCTAGGGGGAGTATACGGTTCCTGCCATAACGGTCTCCTAGGTATCCCCATAGAGTTGATGTTAGCCCCGGCCCCCACTCACTACTAGCTATTATCATTATCATGGTATAGGTTGCTCCCAATACATCAGTGTAATAGGGTCTTGAAACAGAATAATAGATTCCCCATCCGAGACTACCCATAAAGTTTGCTAAAGCCAGGAGAAATAATACTCTGCGAACACTAGAATCCATGGCGTTAGCCTCCCTCCTTCCAGCCCCTTGGAGCATTGCGATGGTATTATCTCGGTATTCCCGTGTCTCCGGCTTTAATAACACTGTCCTACGCCAAGATTCTATGTGGGGTAGCTGGCTATGGGATTAGAAAACCTATACTCCGTGCTAGACTGGTTTGGAGGCATTGGAGCTAGACTAGGGCTTAGTGGAAGCGGTGTAATCCTAGTAGCTGCTGGTGTAACAATACTATTAATAATAGGTATAGGATTACTAATATGGTTTAGTGCCAAGGTACTAAAGAATGTTGTATACCTATCGCCAAAACAGTTCCTAGGATTCCTAGCACTACTAGGACTAGTCCTCGTGTTCATAGGGCTTGTAGCACCGTAAACCTAGAAGCATAGTCTATTAGAGTTTTTATATTAATGTATTGCCGGCCATGATAATAGATTGTTTTTCCTAAAAATATCTTTCTTAGAGGACTAAGCCCTGGATAAAATTATTATATTTTAGGGTTAAATTATCCTCTTCAAGGAAACTTGTCCTAGATGGTTCGGAAAGGGTATTGGAGGTGACCTTGTTTTGAGTGAGAGTCTTGAGCGAGAACTTGATAGAGCGGCTAAGATGATTGAGCGAGCAGAGTATGTGATAGCTTTTACTGGTGCTGGTATTTCAGCTGAGAGCGGCGTGCCTACTTTTCGCGGTAAGGGCGGGTTATGGGAGAAGTATAAGCCTGAGGAAATAGCTACACCCGAGGCTTTTGAACGTGATCCTAAGAGGGTTTGGGAGTGGTATAAGTGGAGGATGGAGCTTATCGCTAAGACAAAGCCTAATCCAGGCCATATAGCTTTGGCGCGAATGGAGGAGGCTGGGATTGTTAAGGCTATAATAACCCAGAATGTTGATGGCCTCCACCAGAAGGCTGGGTCTAAGAACGTCTTGGAGCTTCATGGGAGTATTTGGAGGGTTAGATGCGTTAACCCCAGCTGTGGTTATAGGGCAACGATTAGGGAGCCGCCTAAGGAGATACCGCCTAGGTGTCCTAGGTGTGGTTCTCTTCTACGCCCAGATGTAGTATGGTTTGGAGAACCCCTACCGAGTCGTGTTTGGGAGCAAGCTGTTATAGAAGCAAGTAATGCTGACCTGGTGATAGTTGTTGGTACGAGTGGTGTTGTAATGCCTGCAGCTATGATACCCTTACTCGTTAAACAACATGGTGGGATAATAATAGAGGTGAACATTGAGCCCTCTAATATTACTGTTTCAGCCGACGTCTTCTTGAAAGGGAAGGCGGGTGTAGTTCTCCCCAAGTTAGCGGAGAGGCTTGGGTTAAAAATATAGGCGTAGACTAGGCCCTTATCATACCTGGTGTGGAATGCTCCCTTGCCAGTTATACGAGCACTAACAATACACTTGGATACAAATCCCCTAAACCCGGGGTTCGAGGAGAGGATTAGGGAGACAGTTGAGAATGCTAGGAGAGCTTTAGAGAAGAATGGAATAAATGTCTGGACTCTCCGGCTTAGTCTCCCAGTAATTGATAGAGTTGACCATAACGTACTAGTTGAAACTGCTATAAGACTAGGAGAAGTAAGCAGCAAGTATAATGTACTTGTAAGCGGGTTTAATGTTGACGAGCCCTCTAAGAGTATTGTTAAGGGAATAGTTGACGTATTATCTATGGTTGAGGGAGTCTATGGTTCTTTTCTCATAGATTCTCTTGAAGGCTTTCAAGCCTATGTAGAAACACTATATGCGAGACCGGGTTCTTGGAAAACGTTTACTAGGATAGCCCTTGTCTTTCCCCAGAGGACTCTAACGCCCTATTTTCCGGCAAGCTCAACAGTTAATGGGAGAGAGGGATTTAGTCTCGCTCTAAGATACGTTGATGTAGTAAAGGAGATACTCGTTAACGGTGATGATAACTTACTTGTAAGATACTTTAAAGAAATAGAAGAGACTGGACGATTAATTGGAGAGGAAACAGGTTTAGAGTATTTGGGTACGGATACATCTCTATCACCTTGGATGGAGGAGAGCGTTGGAGAACTAGTAGAATATGTTAACAACAAGCCCATACCAGAGCCAGGAACAGCTTGGGCTATAAACTGGCTCGAAAAACACATCCACAATAATGCTGTTAGAGCAGGATTAACTATGACCGGGTTCAACCAGGTAATGCTTGCTGTTGGAGAAGACAATTTACTAAAGGAGAGGGGATTAGAGGGTAGGCTAAGGCTTAGAGATCTAGCCTTATTCTCAGCTTATTGTGTTGCTGGCTTAGATATGGCTGGGTTCAGTATAGTCCGAGTAGAGAAGCACGACCTACTTA
Organism: Thermoprotei archaeon; assembly: GCA_027038805.1. GTDB lineage: Archaea > Thermoproteota > Thermoprotei_A > Sulfolobales > WANQ01 > JALWGO01. Next base: position 7,356 of record JALWGO010000179.1, on the reverse strand, counting down.
GACTATTATATGATGTCTATACCGCGAGCCTCGTTAAGAGGAGAAGCCTAGGTGTTAGGCTAATACCAAGCCTAGGAGAACCTGGCTCTAAGCTCGAGATAGACCGCTTCGGGATAATACCAGTACTCGAATACTAGATTGGGGTCATTTTCCTTGAGGGCAAGTTTAATTAGTCTACACCTACTACGAGATCTGAATAGATGATAGAAATGCACGCTTATAGGAGTAAAGCCAACATTATTGTAGCAAAAATAAGTGAAGGAGAAGAACTAGTAAACGCGTTGAAAAAGCTTGCGAGAGAACATGATATCAAGCTGGGAATGGTATCGGGTATTGGAGGCTTCGAGAAAGCTAGAATAGGATTATTCCGAGGAGACGGCTACGAGGAACTAGTTGTAGAAGCCCTACCCAGCCACGTACTTGAAGTAGCGAGTCTATCGGGAAACCTGGTTATCGGTGATGATGGTGAAGTCTATCCACACGTCCACGTAGTCGTTGCTAGGAGGCAAAATGAGGTCTATGCAGGCCACCTAATAGAGGGAATTGTTAAGCCCTTCATAGAACTATTCATAATCGAGCAAGTAGAAGACTTTGAGAAGGCTAGAGAATTCTTCAAGCACAGGTGGAGCAAAACCTAAGGGAAACCCTAAGACTAAACCTGGGCTCTCCACTCGGTTCTCTTTAACTAACTAGGTAGGTAGATTATGCCGTTAATTACCGTACAGCCGCGGAGCTTCCATGAGGAGAAATTGTTGGAGAAGATTCTAGCCAATAATCCCTCACTACATGCTTTTACTTTGAATGATCTTAGGAGGGAGAGAGATAAGACATCAGTATACTTGTTCGTCTCCAACGATAATGTGTTGGGTTATTTGCTCGCTTATGCTGGGCTAGGTAGGTATTATTCTGTTATAGTAGAGGTTTTCAGCGATACAGTTGAGCCGAGAACTATTGTGAGACAGCTCTTATTTAATAGTATTGTTTTGAGAAGAGATTTTACCGGCACAATACATGTAGATAAAAGATACTTAGACGCTGTTTTAGATCTGCTTAGACCTAGTAGCATATACTACTACTATGTAATGGAGTATAGTGGTAAACCGCCTGAATGTCCTAGCAGCAGCTACGATATAATAGAACTAGAATACGAGTTGTTCGGAAAATATAGGGCATCTTACGAGATAGCTAGGAGAGTTAAGGGGTTGAAGAAGGCTTACGGAGTAGTCGTAAATGATAGAATTGTAGGGGTCGGTGGATACTATGTTGTTGAACCAGAAGTATACCTTATCGGAGGAATATATGTTGAACCCGAGTATCGTGGAAGAGGCATAGGGAAGTATATTTCATGTTTTCTCACAAGGAAGGCATTAGAGGACGCTGAGAGAGCAGTATTGTGGGTTAACACCGAGAATAAGCCAGCAATAAGAATCTATGATAGTATAGGGTATAGGGTTATTAGGGTCAACGCCTGGGTAAATATCAATATAAACGTTAAGCCTTAACCCCCTAGGAGTAGGTGGTTAATAGTTGAAACTAAATATTTTCCTTGAAGAACAAGTAGAGGTACCAGATACCGTTGAGAGAATAGTGTCTCTTACGCCAGCAGTAACTGATACCCTCGTAGCCCTGGGCTTGAGAGACAGGATTATAGGGGTTTCAGCTTTCTGCCCCGCTTATGTGAGGGAGGTTAAGGGTCTACCAATAGTTGGATCTTATCTCCACATAAAATGGGATTTGCTAGAGAAACTTAAACCCGATATAGTTTTACTCGGTCTAGGCGTACAGGTGAGGCTTGCTAGAGAACTCTTAGCTAAAGGTTATAGTGTCTATACCTTACCATTACCAACGAGTATTGCTGGAGTCCTCGACAACACCTTGAGGATAGGATATGTTACAAATAGTTATAGTAGGGCTTGGAGCCTATACGCAAACTCTATTAGAAGACTATCAAAGCTCTTAGAAGAAAACAAGGAGAAGAGTAGGCCACGAGTATATGTTGAGATATGGGTTGGAGAACCTAGAACAATAGGCTACACATCCTTCATCCACGATGCAGTAGTCTTAGCGGGATATGAGAATATTTATGGGTGGAGCAAGGATCCCTACCCCATACCAGACTACGACTTCATAATCAAGGAGAACCCAGACTACGTTATAATAGCACGCGAGGTATACGCGCCACCTCTCAACAAAATAATTGAAAAACATGGTCTAGATAGGCTGGAGGCGGTTAAAAACAATAGAGTAATAGTATTAGATGCATCCAAACCACTAGCGCATCCCTCACCCCGGATAATAGATGTAATAGAGTATCTCCACGAAGTGAAAAACAAATGAGGGAGAACCAGAGAATATCCTTAAAAGCATTGAAAAAGTATGTTGAAGATGCTCACGGCGTAATCGAAGTAGTTGACGGGAATGTTGAAGCTAGATTCCCAATAAACATTGAGACCCGAGGCGAGTCAGTATACTTCACTATTAAAGGAGTACTAGTATCAAATGACGTCGTCGAGATAACCCGTTACATGGTTGAGAGGGGAGACCAGGTATACGAGAGACCGGGAGACGAGCTAGAGGGTTGGCTCATAGTATTACGCGAAAGATATGAGGACAAGAATAGAGAGCAGAGGTTAGGGGAGAGACTCCCTCTAAGATGAACCCTTGAGGAACCAGGGTAGGTATAGGTATTTAATGGTTTGCTTGAGCTAAAATAGACATATTTTGGTTTTCATAAACAATTCGGTTTATTTCGACCCTTTTTTTAAGATAATCCATTATTTCTTGTCGTACTTCTTGTCCGTCCATGAACCTTATAAACCAGTTTATAGCCGCTCTTATAAGATCGCTTCTTGAAGAAAAACCGAATTCCCTAACCTTTCTATCCATTTCTTCAACGAATTTTTTCCTCACCTTTACTGATACAACTACTATTTCGTCCTCATCGAGATCCACAAAGAATACAGGCCCTTCACGGTGATGACGCCTTCTCACAATTCATCCTCTCAGACAACATAGTATTACTCATAATATTCATAAAGTTCATAGTATTAATGGTTTTCCACCGTAATACCAGAACATCCCATGGTGATAAATTAATGATCCTACAAGGATTAGCGATAAGCCTTCATTATTGTAAATCACTCTTTAAATATGGTGGAGGTACACAAATACAGTTTCCATGGGCTCCAAGTATTCTTAATATTTAGTAAGGGATAATACCATTATGATATTACGGTTGGGTGCTATGGTTTGAGCCTATGTGCTCTGGAATGGCGTTATGGTTCTGAGGAGTTGAGAAAGATATTACGTGTTGACAACGTTATTAGAAAAATGATTCAAGTTGAAGTGGCTTTGGCTAGAGGTTTAGAGGAGGCTGGTATTGCTCCAAGAGGATTAGCCGGAGAGTTGGGGAAGGCTTTGGACGCTATTAGTAGTAGGGAAGTCTACGAGTATGAGAAGAAGCTAGGACATGAGGTTGGAGCACTAGTATGGCTGCTCAGCAAGATGAGTGGTCGCTATGGCGGCTTCGTACACTATGGTGCAACAAGCAACGATATAATTGATACTGCATGGGCTCTCATACTACGTGAAGCCTTAGGAGTTGTTGGAGAGAAGTTGAAGAAGCTTGTATCAATACTCATTGATAGGATAAGGAGAGAGGGAGGACAAGTACTAATTGGGAGAACTCATGGACAACACGCGTTACCAGTAACATGGGGTTTTAAGCTAGCAAACTATGTCTACGAGCTGGCTAGGAGTTATGAGAGACTAGTTGATGCGGGGAAACGTGTTATTAAGTTGAAGCTTTCTGGGGCTGTGGGGACGATGGCTGCTTGGGGAGATAAGGCTGAGATCATAGTGTCCAAGGTCTCGGAGATCCTAGATTTAGAACCCCATGTAATAACAACTCAGGTAGCACCAAGAGACGGATTTGCGGAATTGGTGTGTAGTCTGAGTATCCTGGGAGGAGTTTTGGAGAGAATGGCCCTTGAGGTTCGCGAGTTATCTAGACCCGAGATAGGCGAGGTTAGTGAGGGTGTAGTGCCAGTTATTGGGAGTAGTGCTATGCCCCACAAAGTGAATCCGATTAGGAGTGAGAAGATATGTGGTCTTGCAAGAGTGTTGAGAGGTTATTGTATGACTATGCTTGAGAATATAGCTTTATGGCATGAGAGAGACTTATCAAATAGTAGTTGTGAGCGACTAACCATACCCCACGCCCTCATGGTTGTAGACGAGATGCTTGAAACTAGTATCAAGGTATGGTCTAAGCTCAAGATAAATCCGGAGAATATGCGGAGAAACCTTGAGAGAACAAGACATGTCTATCTAAGCGAGTTAATAGTATTAAAACTCGTAGAGAAAGGGGTCCCACGAGACGAAGCATATAGTAGGGTTAGGGGTCTAGCTCTAAAAACGGTAGAGGAAGACAAGGACTTTCTAGAAGTACTAGAAAACGATCCCTACATAACATCCAAGATACCAGTTGACGAGATAAGAGCGCTTAGAGGAATAGAGTATACGGGGTTAGCGGAGAAACTAGTAGATAAGGCCGTAGGCTATGCTAGAAGAGTTATGGGGCTCTAGGCTACTATGGATACTTTTACTTTATCTCTATTTCTCTTAACTCTACTTCTCCTTTGTCCAGATCTACTATAGCGTAGTAGCCCATTGCTAGAGGACCGGGATTTACGCATAGGGTTTCACCGATGTACTCGTAGCCTCTACCCTCGTGTATGTGACCACACAAACATGCTACCGGCTTGTATTCTAGGATTAATTGTCTTAGATCAGCTAAGCCAGCATGCGTATCGCCCCATGTTACGTCTATCTTGCTTGCTCTAGGTGGGTGATGAGATACTAGGATAGTCTTCCTTCCATGATTCTTTAAGCATTCTTTAGCCTTTATGAGACTAGTGTATACTTCCAGCCCGCTAACGCCCGTAAAGTAGTAGCCATTAACCTCTCTGCATTGAGCGTCAACACCTATTTCGTGTTCTCTTAGAAGCCTAGCTATATAATGGTCATCCATATTGCCTGGTACTGCTACAACGGGTTTATCTATTGATACCAATTTTCCTACTATTTCGTGATCACATTCTAGGTCGCCGCTAACAACTATAACGTCTACTCCCAGCTCATCAATCACGTTTAATACTTTTTCGAGATTCATGTAGGAGCAGTGTATATCGCTTATATGGAGTATCCTCAAAGCCCATCCCTCCCTATTAGAGTATTCGGCTTTAAGAAGCCTCCCTATATATCGCGGTTTAATAGTTTATAGGTTAACCGTCCATAATATATTATGGGAGACTATGAGGAAGAGGTGAGCTATTCGAATAAATAGTTAGCTGGATGTGATTAGAGGATGGCACCGAGTCTCCCCTAATACGCTACATTATTATATTATTGGGATAAAGTATTCTGTGCTTGGGGAGGCTGTATCCTTGAAGAGGAATGGCATATTACATCCAGAGCTAGCTAAAGCCATTGCTTGTCTTGGGCAAGGAGACTTGATAATGATTACTGATGCGGGATTCCCTATACCAGAGGGTGTGAAGAGAATAGATGTAGCAGTAGCACCCAATATTCCACGGTTCCTCGATGTTTTAAGCGTTATATTGACTGAAGTAGTGGTTGAAGAAGTCTACGTAGCACATGAGACCTTGGAGAAGAACCCAGATATACATGAGGGTATTATGAGGCTCCTCTACCGCTACCAGCTCAATGCTAGAATGAAAGAGGTATCCCATGAACAGCTTAAAGAAATAGCGAAGAAGGCTAAATTTATTGTTAGGACAGGCGAGTTTACACCATACTCTAATATAGCACTACTATGTGGAATACCGTTCTGAGAGCCTCCTTTTAGACTATTTTCCATCATATTCTCTTTTTGCTTATATGGCTGGCCGTAGGGTTTCTGGGGGATAAGTGATAAAGGCTCCTTAACACTATCTTGTAAGTAGACTCTTAGTTTAACATTCATGGATGTGCTATGGGGTTATCTGGTATGGGTGAAAGGGATAGTAAGGTTAGGATACTTGATGGTTTCCTCGTACCTTATGATGTTGAAGAACTGTTCAGTGAAATGCATGGTAGTATTGACCCGGATACAGGGCATATTGTTTGCCACAAATATACTCCTAGAGTAAGCGTTATAGTTGATGATCATGGAGAAGCTATACCTTATCTAACATATTCTGGGTGTCTCGGAATAGTTCTTGGAGATAGAGTTGTCGGGAAACTATTGTCTATTATTGATGCACGTCATGTCGAGTGTCTCGAGTTAAAGCAGCGTGAGGGACTTATTTTAAGAGATGAGGGAGGCGAGTATAATGTACCCGTAGAAGACCTTGTAATGGCTATGCGTAATCTAAGAATCCTGGGCTATAAGAACACGAAGATATATCTTGGTAAGATAAATGGGGATCCGGTTCCGGTTTTAATAGGAGTTGACCGTGAGGGGAAGAGGGAGATGATAGCCTTATTCATAGATCCATCATGTATTAGTAAGAGTAGAGTAGAGGAGGCTAAGACTACAACCGTTATGTAATTGAGGTGGCATCCTATTGACTACGTGGAGGAGTATTATTGATGAAGTTAGAAGGGAAAAGATTAGGGGTGCAGCGTGGTGTGCCCGAAGGATTGCTGAAGCCTTTATTTCTCTAGCAGAGGATCCCGGTTATTCTACCCAGCTTCTCGAGGAGGCTGTGGGTTTAGCTTTGGATGCTAATCCTAGTATGACTAGTATATACAATGTAGTATACTTGGCGAGGAAGGCTAGGAGTAGAGAAATGCTTAGAGAGCTAATGGCGGGGTTTATAGATTATTTGGACTGGGCTCGTAAGCGTATATTGGATTCTAGTAGGGATAGCGTAGCTGGAACCATTATGACTATTAGTTATAGTAGTACTGTTAGGGATATCTTATTGGAATCTAAAGACAATATTATGAAGGTAATAGTCTTAGAATCTAGTCCTGGAAGAGAAGGCGTATACCTTGCAAAGGATTTAAAGGAGAACGGATTAAACATAATAATTATACCGGATCTAGCCTTCAACCATTACCTCGGAGAAGTCGATCTAGTATTGGTTGGAGCTGATAGTGTTGGAAAAGACGCATGTATAGTCAATAAGATTGGAACCATGCCTCTCACATACTTTGCACACTACCTCGGACTAGAAGTATACGCAGTCTTTGAAGCCTATAAGATCCACCCGGAGAAAACATGCTATGAGATACCATTGCTTGAAAGAGAATACGAGATAGAAGACTTCAAGACCAAGACACCATTATTTGATAGAACACCGGGCAAGTATTTTACAGCATTTATAACAGAACATGGATTACTTAAGC
>JALWGO010000178.1 GCA_027038805.1 Thermoprotei archaeon | reverse complement strand
CTACTGTATCAGCCTTTATAGACAATGTTACAACAGTCTTACTAATAGCCCCAATAGTATTAGAGATAATGGACAAGCTCCGCATAGATCCTAGACCAGTATTAATGGCAATAGTATTCGCGTCAAACATAGGTGGTACTGCAACACTCATAGGGGACCCACCTAACATTATCATAGGCTCAGCAGCTGGACTAGGATTCAATGCCTTCATATTCAACTTAGCACCAGCAGTGGCATTAGATTTCCTCTTATTCCTAGTATTGCTTAGAGTAATGTATTCGCAGTGGATAGTATACTATAAGAAGAAGGTAGAGAGACTAGGCAAGATGGAGGCCAGTAAAACCTACATTGATAAACCAATGCTATACCGTGTTCTAGGAGTACTGTTTCTAGTAATAACGATGTTCTTGTTAGAGGACGTATTTGAATATCCTCCAGCAATACCTCCCCTCATAGGAGTAGGATTGCTAATGTTGCTTTCACGTAACATTGACATAGAAAATATCTTGAGAGACGTTGACTGGTCGACACTAGTATTCTTTGTTGCCATGTTCGTAGTTATACGTGGAATTGAAAGACTTGGAGTAATGGACTTTATAGCAAACGGTATCTCAGCTATGACTACCGACTTCACAGTACTGTTGCTATTAATCGTCTGGATATCTGCTATAGTCTCAGCATTTGTAGACAACATACCCTTCGTAATGTCTATGATACCAGTTATAGCAGCGATATCTAAGACAATAGGGGTAAATGCTATACCATTATACTGGGCTCTAAGCCTAGGCGGATGCCTAGGCGGTAACGGCACAATAGTTGGTGCAAGTGCAAACGTTGTTGTAGCTGGTATATCTGATAGACACGGATATCATATATCATTCAAAACATTCATGCGCTATGGTATGCCAGTGGTTCTCCTAACAGTGGGATTTTCATCTATATATTTAGTCCTCCGATACGCTATACTACACTACTGAGGGGAGGATACTTTATAAAACCAAACATACCTCCACGAAACATAATGATATGTACTGTTAAGAGTGAGAGAATAGTAAAGGCCTCCCAATATATTATAAGACTATATCCCAGCTCCGTGTACCATCTAGTAGCAGTAATACCGAGAATGAAGTCACGCTATCTCTTAACCTCACTATACCATGACGTAATGCAGAAGATAATGGAGGACGCAATACACGATGTAGAACTAGCGTTATTGGAAAAGGGTGTTATAAGTACTAGGAAGGTTATAATGAAGGGAAATCCGGTTAAAAAACTAGTAGAATATGCTACAAAGAATCCAATAGACCTCATAGTAATCTCAACATCAAGAAACGAGATGATCCCCATAGGGGTTATAGGATCTACTGCTAGGAGAATAATTGAGAGAACAACTATTCCAGTATTCGTTTATACGGCTCTAACACCAGGTGATAGATTTGATGTTAAGAAAATACTTGTCCTACCAATAGAAGTAATGGAGGAGAGAATGCAGTTGTTAAAAGAAGTCATAAAGGACCTAGTGAAACGGTTAAATGCAAACCTAACAATACATACGAGTTTCTCACCAGAGATAAGTAAACATCTAATAGAAGAAATAGATAAGGAGGGCATAAGTTATAGCATTGATGATAGAAGGATAGAGAAACCACAGGAACTAGTAGAACTCCTAGAAGAACACGACCTAATAATAATGCCCCGATGCAGGAAAGGCGTAACCCAAAAAGCTAGACCATCAATGCTCAAAGTAGGTGATACTATTGAGTGCATAGACCTAGCGGTTACTGGACTCTCCCCTAGACCAGTTATCCTAGTATAAATCGCTATGGTGTGCTCACAACTTTTTTAACCATACCCAGAACTAGAACTTTAACGTCAAGCTAAAACTCTCAGCACAAAAATAAAAATTTTGCTCTCAACTAGGAATTGAAGAATAAAATACACATAAGAGAATGAACATAAGCGTACAACTACTTCCAGCTCACACGTCTAACAATATAGAATAACACTGAAGCAGTTAACGCGATAAGTATGAGGATTAGTAAATAGCTTATATTAGTATTCTTTCCTAATACTATCAGTCTATCAAGATATAGTAGTACCGTGCTCTTGTCCCATATAATGGTAGTCTTATTAACGAGGACCGGCTTTATTGGGATATTCTTGGCATCTAGGCTGGTGCCCTTAGACTCTACTATGACTCTAATGGCGTGTTCACCTATTAAACGATAGAGGAATAAACCAGTTTCATGTAGGCTTTCTTTTAACGAGTCCCTAGGTTCTAAAATCATACCAGTTACATTGAATACCGTTATGTTTGGAGAGCCATAAAGGGTTAGTAAGGCCTCCGAGCTAAGCCTAGTATGACTTAGTCCCAACAACTCGCTGAAGCTCTCATTAAATAACATGGATATCCTGCCATGAATACCCTCATCACTATCAATGGTTATCCTTAAATTTAACACATAGTCCTTAATCCGGTTATCAAAGGCTAACTCCAAGTAGTCTAGGATCCCTGGTTCGAGGATATTTCCAATTATATTCTTCCAGGCGACTCTGGGATTATTAACATATAATACAACTTCGACTCGAGCACCGATTCCCTTAATCGTGGGAATGCGTTCTATATTAATTTCTCGTAATTCAACGAGTCCAGCAGATAGTTTTTCAACTCTATCGAAAAAATTCTTTAATAAATCATCTAGTAGTGAAAGAGCAAGAATATTGAGTTTTTGATCACCGGATTCTGGTATAATAGCTCCTTTAACCCTTATTTTCTCACTAATATTCCCTGATACAAGTACATTAAATCTGGCTAAGAGGTTTAATACTCGGTTATCAACTATCATTTCTAGAGAGCCATTCAATTTATACATATTATATTCGGAATACCTTCTAATACTGAGATCAACGTTTTTTATCTTAATTCTACTTGTACTTAGAAAGAATTCAATTATATTTGAAATGACATAGAATCGTAGATCAGTAGATAAGAACTTGTTCTCACCGATATTCCCGTAAACCAGAAATGAGGAATTAGATCCACCTCCAACTATATTAGCATTGAAAACTATTTTATCATCAACAATAGTAAAGTGGAGGAGACTATTATTTATACCAACATTACTAGCCGTAAGGGGGGTTCCGAGAACAAGTGATAGCAAGATAAACGCCATGATAGCCCGGGTTAGCAGTTAGTATCACCGTATATACAGTAAAATAACATCATCCTTTAGGTTATTTCTGGTAATGCTTTTTATGATACCAGGTATACTTTTCTACCAGGTATACTATCTATGAGTGTCAAGTATACTAGCGTTAAACTTAGAGTTAGAGCTAAAGAGAAATTAGAGGAACTACAAGCAAGGCTTAGACTACGTG
>JALWGO010000177.1 GCA_027038805.1 Thermoprotei archaeon | reverse complement strand
AGGCTCTTATGGCACCCGTTTGTTTAAACACAGCGGTATATACTTGATCTGTTCCAGCTAGGCTTCCAGTATGGCTTGCTATTGCTCGTGATCCAGCCTCGGTTCTACCGGATTTTAAGACTATTACCGGTTTCTCGACAGTAGTTTTTCTCAAGGTTTCCATGAATCGGCGTCCATTTTCTACTCCTTCTATATACATTGTTATTACTCGTGTGTCATCATCTTCTATAAGGTATTCTAAGAGATCTGCTTCATCGATATCCGCTTTATTTCCTAGGCTTACAAACTTGCTGAGCCCTATGCCACGCATTGCAGCCCAATCAAGTACTGCTATACCAAAGGCCCCACTCTGAGACAAGAAGGCTATCGGTCCATGATCGGGAAAGCCTTGTCTCTCCGGATTAATGAATGTCGTGTTTACTCCAGTTTTTGGCACATAGGTGCCGACAACGTTTGGTCCTAGTAGGCGCATATTATATTTTCTCACTATTTCAACTAATTGTTTTTCTAGTTTTGCACCTTCGGGGCCTATTTCCTTGAATCCACCACTAATTACGATTACTCCTTTAACTCCTTTTTCACCGCATTCTCTTGCAGCATTTGGTACATGCGGTGCTGGAATAGATATGACTGCTAGATCTACTTCTTCGGGTATATCTTTTATACTCGGATACGCTTTTATACCTAGTATTTCCTTTGCTTTAGGATTCACCGGATATATCTTGCCCTTATAGCTTCTCTTTAAATTATATACTATTTGATAGCCGACTTTTGCTGGATGGCGCGAGGCACCTATGACAGCTATCGACTTAGGATTGAAGAATACTTCAAGTCTTTTATCCTTCAATACTAATACCCGTGATAAATGTGACAGAGACGTTCCCTAATATAATATATAGTTAAAGCAAGACGGTCTATTAACATATACGCGTTATATTAATATTAAACGTCATTATATAACATTATTAATAATTAAATATATGCGCTTGTGACAGTATATTTCTCTAACAGCTTAGTGAATAATATTGATATAAAGTTTTCTATTATGTAAGTTTCCTCATAATACCCATGGGATCGAAGCCTATCTAGGACTTCACAGAAATCGGTAACTATATCGTTATCATAAAGTTCCCTATTTGAACATAATTCCTCGATAATCGGGAATTCCATTTATTCCCCACTCTAATAAACATAATTTATAGTTGTTACATTATGAAACATTTTATAAACGTTTAAAGTATTGGGGATAGAATATAGTAATAGATTTAGGGTCGTTTAATGCGCGAAATATAATTGCATTTATATTAATGTTTATAGTATTATTTCTAGTATCGATAATCATGCCAAATTATGCATTTAGAAATAGTTTATCATACAGTTATAAAGTCAGCGTTGGCAACGTCAGTATATGTTGCGTAAATGATCGGCATACATGTTTTGATATTATGAATTTTATAAATAGAAGTATAAAAAAGCTAAAATCCAAATTGCAGATAAATATAGTAATTTATAAAGATTTTGAGAGCTATATGGCTAATAATAAGACAACATGTAATATTATTATAGGCTTAAACGAATTCGAATACATTATTGCTAAGAGTAGAGGAAAAATAAAGCACATAGACTACTTTGCAACATATAGACTCCTTGAAAAAACCCCACATGAAGACTTATTATTAAGAACTCTAATATTAGCAATACCATATTGTTATACCTTGAATCAATTAAATAATATAAGCTATGTTAACTTAACAACTATTTTATCTAATCATATAGAAAATAATACATTCCGTTTATTACCGGTTAAGATATATCGTTTGATAGTTATATCATATACTAATGATATCGTGGAGGAAGTTTTAGGATTCCTACTAGGGAACAATTCACGATTATATAACGGCAAGTATTGTAATAGTGTGTTTTATAAACAGAAAATAAAGACTATAAATGACATAGTGTCATACTATGATATACAACGTATAATAGCAACTTTAGGTGGTAAACATTGAAGATCTTTGCTGTAATACTGATTTTATTAAGCATCATATCAATTAATAATACAAATACTATTTATTATCATGTATACGAGGATTATGAAAATAAAGAAGTATTAGTCACTGCATTAAATAAAATTATTAATGAAACAATTAATAATACCAGTGTAATCATATTAAATAAGATGAAAATCTTGGTAAAGATGCTTGATAATAAAACGCTAAGCAAGCTGGTCTACTATATCCAAGACTTATCTATAAATGAGAAAGGGTACAAAAACAAATCAAATAATCTAGAGATAATGAATTATTTTAATTATAGTAGAATAAAGATTAACAATAGTAAACAATCAATCATGAAAAATAGTTTCAATAATAATATGAAACATAATAATAGAAGCACCACGTTTAATTTCAAGGCAAATCCTATGAATCCTATGTTAATTATAATTAATGTTATTTCAATAGCTTCATTTATAATAGGTCTGTATATATTTAGAATTATCAAGAAAAGAATAGACTATATTTAGAACATATCGCTAAATACTGTAGTACAAACATATTTTACTTAGTTTCTTTAAAATTATGACCATAATTTAAAACTGAATACTATTAGTTGAGAACTGCTCTGAAGTGGTTATTCTTATTAATGATGTAAAGAGGCTATGTTTCATCGCTTAACAGTGCATATAAGGAATATGGGTTCAAAAATATTAACCTACGTAATATGATTGTATAATTCGTAGGGAAATTTCAAAATCGGACAGGTTAAAAGATTTGCGATATTAGTAAAATAGTGTAAATGATATTATATTTAGGTTAAGAAGAATGATCTCCCGCAAGGAAGCATTAGAATTAATTAATAAACACGTTAAAACAGATAAATTACGTAAACACATGCTAGCAGTTGAGGCAATAATGCGAGCACTTGCTAAAAGATTGGGCGAAGACGAAGAACTATGGGGTCTGGTAGGACTACTACATGATCTTGATTATGAATTAGTGGGAAAGGATATGAGAAAACATGGTCTAGTAACAGCACAATTACTCGAAGGAAAATTACCCGTTGAAGCCCTAAATGCTATTAGGGCTCATAATGAGTTAACAGGATTCAGGGATGAATCAGAACTCGCTATAGCATTAAAGGCGGCTGATCAAGTATCTGGTTTAATAATAGCAACAGCTCTAGTGATGCCTAATAAAAGGCTAAGTGAAGTAAAAGTAAAGAGCCTTAAGAAGAAGTTTAAGCAAAAAGACTTTGCTAGAAACGTTAAACGAGATAAGATAATGTTATGCGAAAAATTGGGTCTAACACTGAATGAGTTCTTCCAGATAAGTCTAGAAGCCTTAAGGGAGATTGGCGAGGAATTAGGCTTATAGATTTCTCAAAAAATGATTAGGCTTATATAAATAAAGCATGTTACTTATAGTTATTTCTTTTTAATTTTGCCTGCAACTTTCTTCTCGGTAGTCTTTCTTCCAACAAGTATTGCAACCACGGCTATTAGTATAGCTATAACTGATATTCCTAAACCAGCTATAGCGTATTTGTGTATCATGTCTATTTTATTTTCAAGGCTACTTATTTTCTCGTTTAAGCCATTAATATTCGCCTCTAATTCACTGACTTTTTTCGATAGGCTCTCTACATTTGATTCCAGCTTACTTATTCTTGTTGATATATTGCTTGCTTCACTTGCATTTTTACTTGTACTATTGGTTGTATTGCCTTCAAAGTATATTGTATGTATATAAGTATTATATGTGTTTGCTGAGAGCCCTACTATGGTATTAACGTAATTCTGAAAACTTTCGCCGCTTGCTATAAGCCCCGTTGACATTATTAGAACTATTATCAATCCCATTAATAGAAACAAACCAGTATTTGCTTTCATTTTGTACGACCTCTCATTTACAGTATTCTTTATAACTCTACGCTAAATTGTACAGATACTCCTTTATCAGATTGTTGGTATAATGAAGCATCTCAAATAGTTTTAGGAATACATCAAAATTAAACAAATATTTAATAATGAAAATTAATATCGTATTTTTAACAGAATACATACTATTAATGTAGCAAACACAACAAAATAGGTTATTCTTATTAATTAATATGGATTAAGTTATTAGGGTCTTAAAATGTTATATTACCAGTTAAAGGTTAGCGGCTCTATGACTCCTATTTTAACGAGGAGTACAGCTATGGCCGTATAGGCTGCAGATACAATAGCATACTTCAACAATGTCTTCCATGTAAGACTAGGTCTACCCTTAACAGCTATTTCAGCACCAGTATGCATCATCAGGAAGCCTACTATATTAGTTACGAGATATGCTGTAGCAAAAGCCGGACCAAACAAGTCTCTATTTAGTTGCGAAGCTATGCTGGCAGCAACGTAGGCAATAGGAATATTCACGAAAGCATCATTCCACCAAGAAGCTGGCGACAATATGTAACCTATAAACGCTACAATACTACCACTAGCTACTCTCAAGCTAAACAGCTTCCTTAATACACCCACAGTACGGCTCTGAATATCACTCATATACCTAACCTCACCTCCTATACCGTCTTGTAAGCTTATTAACAGTTTATAATCCTATCTACTGAAAACTAGAAGAAAAGGAGGAGGTCATTATTGAGTGAAAGAGAGAAACTATGGGTTATCTGGGACGGCAAGGAACTATTATGGAGCGGTGACGGTAAGGAGTATCTAAGAGGAGTAGGCCTAAGATACCTAGTACATCCAGCTTTCGAGGAAGGATATAAGAAAATACTCAACAACTATAAGCCAAGGAAGAAATACAAACTACTACTAATACTCCCGTGCAGCTATGGTAAACCATATTCGCAGAGCTATATCCACTATTTCTTGTTAAAGACGATAAAGGAGACGGGGTACTATGACCACATACATCAGTTAATAGTAACAAATGCTGGCGTTGTACCAAGAGAACTAGACGAGTACTATCCCTATGTAGCCTACGACTGGAACCCTCGCTACGAGACCCCAGAGATAAAGGAGGAGTATGTAAAAGTTCTTTCAAGAAGACTTAGAGGCTACTTAGAAAAATATAGAAGATACTATGAGAATATCGCATCGTATCTACGCTGGAATAGTGATAGCTACAAGGCTGTGATGATAGTTGAGAGAGAACTAGGAATAAAAATACCGAATCTAGTCGCAAAAACAGTACCAAAAAGAGAGATAGAGCAAGTCTCACTAGGAGGACTCTATGACGATGAAGACCTTATACTAATCACTCCTACTAGTCTTAAAAAGTTGAAACGAGGAATAATAAATATAATTGAAGGTGGAAGACCATACTAGGAGTATTCAAGACCATAGACAAGCTCGGAAAAAGACTAGTAATAGTACTAAAAGGACTGCCATGCTCTTGGAATAAATGTACCTTCTGTCCCTTCGTCCTAGAACAAGGCACTCTAACAGAGGTATTGAAGGTAGATAATAAAATAATAGAAGAAGCCAAAAACTGGTTAAAAAGAGAAGAGTTCGAGCGCATAACTATATTCAATGGCGGAAGCTTCTACGAACTCCCCTACGACATAGTATTAAAGCTAACAAGTATAACAGAAAATAGAATAATCGATATTGAAACACGACCAGAATTTATAGACTATAAGCGCCTAATAGAAACAAAGACTAACCTCAAAGCCCGTAAACTAGTAGTGAGAATAGGATTCGAAGTCTTCGACGAATACGTTAGGAACGTAGTACTGAGAAAAGGAATACCGCAAACAGAACTCTATAGAATATCAAATATCTCAAAGAAGATTAAAGAAAACAAAGAGAACATAGAGATAATAGCATACGTCTTATTCGGAATAGAAAAAGTACCAGAAGAGGAAGTGATAAGATCAGTAAAAGAATTCAACAAGCTATTCGACGGCGTTATTGCAATCCGCTACAAGAAATACCTACCCCACCATCCCAACCCGACACCAGTCTCTAGAGGACTAGCATTGTTTCTAGAAGAAAATACTTTACTAGTAGATTGGGGAGAAGAAGATTTCTGGGAACTAAAAGTAACAAGAAACAAGGAAGCTTCCATGAGTAAGGATTAATTACTAGTTGAGAGGCTCTACTACTTTGATTAAAGGATACGGAGTAATAGAGTTAAACAAGAATATAGAAGCTAGAATAGGTTCTTGGACCATACACCTTACACTTAATGAAAGCTCAATAGAATATACTAGAAAAGCAATTGAAAAACATCCATATAATGTTATTGGAGAAAAGAAGACTAGAATAGTAGGATCCGAGAAAATAATAAAAATAATACTTCAACCCCTCTACCCTGTTCTACTGCCCAAAAAGATAACTACAAGTATTCTAATAGAATACAATGAAAAAATAACGCTGGCTCCCGGAGAACAAGTAGAATACTATTTATTAATGCCAGTTGATTTAGCAGTACTTTCAGCGAAACATAATCACTACTCACTGATAGACGTATTCAATGTAGGTAAGGTAAAATATACACTATATGGTCCAGTAGAGACAAGTATTCCAGGAGGAGCTGGCATCGTAGCTAGGTATGCCTCATCAAAAATATTCTTCACAAAAGAGAGTGCTCTAGACGAACTAGATGTCGGGCTAGCTCTAGTAAGAGTTAAAGCACATAATAAGGCTCGCGAATGGGTAACATTATCTAAGATACTATTGGAGGCAAACCCATTGAAACTATATTATGAGGAACATACGTGGAGAGCCTATAGCCGCGATATAGTCTTTAACATAAGTTCGCCTAAGACAGCAACTATAGTTTACTCCGATCCACCTAAGCCGGGAGTAAGAGAAGTAATAGATCCTCCCGAGCTCAAGGTACCGCTTATATCCTTGAAAACCACTATGTCTTGGGGGTTATAGGAATCTTGTCTATACAAGGAAACGTTACATCTATTATCACTAACCTCTTCACTAGAGTAAACCTGGAAGATGTTCTAGTAGCATTAATAGTAGTTGTACTGGGATTCCTCGTAGGCTATGCGCTCCGCTTACTCGTTTATCGAGGATCCATGCGTTTAATGCCAGCCTATATAGCTAATGCTGTATCAAAAGCATTATACTATGTAATAGTATCGCTCGCAGTTATCGTAGCCTTAGGTGCACTCGGAATAGATTTAACGGGCTTCATTATAGCTGGTGGAATACTTGGAATAATTCTAGGCTTTGCCCTCCAGTCAACGGTTGCGAACTTTGTATCAGGGTTATTCCTATATTGGGAAAGACCCTTCAAGCCGGGCGACTTAGTAGAAGTTGAAGGTGTAATGGGTAAGGTATTAGAGATATCTGTTTTATCAACAACTATTATTGGATTAGATGGTGTCGTGGTAAGAGTACCTAACGATAAAGTCTTTACGTCGATGATAAGGAACTTTATACGTAATCCCATTAGAAGAATGGAGTTCGTTGTAGGGATAGCTTATAGAGAGGATGCAGAAAAAGCATATAATGTGATAAGAAAGGTATTAGAGGAACACCCATTAGTGCTAGTTAATCCGCCTCCAGAAACATTTGTATCAGAATTAGGGGATAGTAGCGTAAATATAACGGTTCGCGCATGGGTTCCATCGCAAGAATACCTTAATGTTAGGAAAGAACTATTATGGGCTATAAAGAAAGCTCTAACGAGTGCGGGTATAGAGATACCATTCCCACAACATGATGTATGGTTCCGCTCGCCATTAGAGGTAAGGTTGAGTAAGTAGGATCTGGATAGGGTATCCGTCTACTAGATATTTTAGCTTGAATAAATATTCTCTGATATCCGGGAGGCAAAGAAAGCAGAGGGGATAGTTCTTGTCCGTTCTAGTTGAGGAGAAGAAGCCGAAACTACTAGAAATACTAGGCTTAGACATAAACCCTGTTGTTGAGGGTAGGAGGATAAAAGTTCTTGTAAGCAAGCTGGGGCTCGACGGACATGATCGAGGTGCAAAGGTGGTTGCGAGAGCATTAAAGGAGGCTGGATTCGACGTAGTATATCTAGGTGTTCATCAAACACCAGAAAACGTTGTAAACACAGCAATTGAAGAAGACGTAGATGTTATTGGTGTAAGTATTCTCTCTGGCTCACATATAGAGCTAGTACAAGACTTGCTAAAGCTCTTAAAGGAAAAGAAGCTCGACTACATCCCAGTATTTGTGGGAGGCATTATACCACCTCAAGACGTCCCGATATTGAAGAAGCTAGGCGTAAAAGAAGTGTTTGGCCCTGGAACCCCGCTTAAAACTATAATTGAAACTGTCTATAGAATAGCTTTAGAGAAACGCAAACTAGAAAAAGATAGGAGGGTGAGCTAATCCTTGACGAGAGTTCTAAAGATAGATCATCTCGGAATAGCTGTAAAAGACCTCAAGGAGGCCGTAGAGGCTTACAAGAAGATACTTGGAGTAGAACCAGTTGAAATAGAAGAAGTCCCCCAAGAGAAGGTAAAAGTAGCAATGTTCAAAGTAGGTGAAAGCTACATAGAGTTATTGGAGGGTACAACCCCTGATAGCGCTATTTCAAAATACATTGAGAAGAGAGGAGAGGGAATACACCATATAGCTTTCAGAGTAGAAGACATAGAGAAGGCTATGGAGGAACTCAAAGACAAGGTAAGATTCGTATACGATAAGCCAAGAGTAGTATCAAATGGTAAGCGCATAATCAATTTTATTCATCCCAAATCAGCTCACGGAGTCCTCATAGAACTAGTTGAGAGAAAGGAGGAGCACTAAGCCTTGGTATTCGATCCCAATAAGATAGAGAAAATAAGAGAAAAAATGAGTGAATGGACTAAAGAAGTAGTAGAACCAGTATTAAAGAAGTTCCCGGAAAGAAAAAGAGAATTTCTAACAGAAGAAGGGTTCACCGTAAAAAGAATATATACTCCAGTAGACTTAGCGGAAAAGAACTGGGACTATTTAGAAAAACTAGGCTTCCCGGGCCAATACCCGTTTACTCGTGGAGTTTATCCAACAATGTATCGTGGCAAAATATGGACTATACGCCAATACGCTGGCTTCGGCTCTGCTGAGGATACCAATCAAAGATACCGCTATCTATTAAGCATAGGTCAAACCGGGCTCAGCATGGCTTTCGACCTACCAACACAGCTTGGATTAGACCCCGATCACCCGTTAGCATGGTATGAGGTGGGAAAAGTAGGCGTATCTATGCCTAGTGTAAAGGAAATGGAGATAGTATTCAACGATATACCTATGGATAAGATAACGACGTCTATGACCATAAACGCTACGGCCATCGAAGTATTATCTATGTACATAGTTGTAGCTGAGAGCCGTGGAATAGACCGTAAGGTGCTAGGAGGAACAATACAGAACGATATATTGAAAGAGTTTATCGCCCGAAACAACTACATCTACCCACCCTATCCTTCAATGAGGTATGCTACAGACGCAATAATGTGGTGTGCTAAAGAAATGCCCAAATGGAATAGCATAAGTATATCCGGCTACCACTTCGAGGAAGCTGGTGCAACTCCCGCACAAGAAATAGCTTTCACTCTAGCAGATGGAATAGAATATGTTAAATGGGTTATAGAGCGGGGTATGGAAGTAGACAAGTTCGCTCCAAGATTAAGCTTCTTCTTCGCCGCGAGGACAAATCTATTTGAGCAAATAGCGAAGTTCCGCGCTGCCAGGAGGATGTGGGCGAAAATAATGAAGGAAAGATTCGGTGCGAAGAAGCCTAGAAGCATGATGCTAAGATTCCATACGCAAACAGCTGGAGTCCTCTTAACCGCACAACAACCCGAGGTAAACATTATACGTACAACAATACAAGCACTAGCTGCCGTTCTCGGTGGTACTCAGAGCCTACATGTCAATAGCTATGATGAGGCATTGAGTCTTCCAACAGAGAAGGCAGTTAAGTTGTCAGTTAGAGTGCAGCAAGTACTAGCCTATGAGGCTGGTATAGTAGATACAGTAGACCCTATAGGAGGCGCATACTATATTGAATGGTTAACTGATGAGTTAGAAGAAAAAGCGTGGAAAATAATAGATGAAATAGAGAAGCTTGGAGGAATGGTTAAAGCAATAGAAATAGGTTATCCTCAAAGAGAAATAGCTAAGTCAGCATACGAGTACCAGTTAAAGGTTGAGAAAGGAGAAATACCGATAATAGGAGTAAACGTCTTTGTAGAACCCGAAGAACCCAAAATAGAGGTATTAAAAGTAGATCCAGCCGTTCGTGAGAGAGTTATAACACGTTTGAAGAAGCTAAGGAGTGAACGAGATAATGAAAAAGTTAAGAGACTATTAGAGGATATCTCGAGGGCCGCTGAAAAAGACGATGAAAATATATTCCCATACATACTAGAGGCTATAAGAGCGAAGGCAACGCTCGGAGAAATAAGTAGCGTGTTAAGAGATGTATGGGGTGAATGGAGGGCTCCAGAAGTATTCTAAAAGAATCTTTTTAGTATTATCAATTATACTCATACTATCACTTATAGGTATGTCACTAATACCTTCCCATGCATGTGTTATTAAACAAATAATGATTAAATGGAGAGAATTCTATGATATCGTATGGAATAACGCTGTTAGGATAGGAAAAATAGTATACAATAATACAACTCTGAATATATACTACTATAACATGTCTAGACCTCTATTCGTATTGGAAAGTGGGGCAAACTGTACTATAAGGATAACAGTATTTAATAACAAGCCATATAATGATACAAGAAAAATAATTGAAAAATATTTTGGTTGGAACAAGAATGTAGTTTAC
>JALWGO010000176.1 GCA_027038805.1 Thermoprotei archaeon | reverse complement strand
TTATCGTTTAATATTATCTGGTCGATGAGAGTCTCATTGAGGCATCTCGTCGTCTTCTTTACTTTATCAAGTGCTAACGGCTTAGTCGGCCTACTAGACATTGTATCACTATATATGGCGTTAACGATAATATTAATGCTAGCTCTCGGTGAGGTATTCATAAAGTATCCTTCCTTTAATATGAGGAGAATACTCACAAACAAATACATTGCCATAGCTATAATGGTATATTATATGTTGGCCTCAATTATATTGCTTACACAGTTCTTGCCGATAATACCAGAACTACTAGGACTAATAGAAGTTAGAAGAACTCTATCCATTATGTTAGTCTCAAAAATATCCTATCTACTAGTATCCCTAATTATCGTGGCAACAATGTATTCTTTATATAAGGATATATTGTTATATGATAGAGGATTAGAGCTTCGGAGAAAACTTCTAGCAGAACTAGCTAGTTTAGTAAAGACTGTTACTAGAGGAGGAGACCCTTACTTCATGTTTATTGCTGAAATAATGCTTATCATAGCAAGCATTCTAATCTACCCGATAACACTATTCCTCTTAGCACAAGCTCATCTAATGCTAGGAGGGTTAACCTATATCGCTGGAATCATTCTAACATATATTCTATGGATTATTATTAGAATCCTAGTGTACAAGCTTTTTTCGCCAAAACCTTTAGATGTTGTAGCGGCTAAGAAATCTCTAAAATATATTTGGACGGCAATAGCTGTAATAATATTAGTTATTATAATTAACCCATCAACTACAAGTATAGTATTAAACATGGTTGGACGCAATGGTGTTGGAGCAAGTAGGGCTATATCATTGTTTAATAGGTTTTATACTAGTATAGTAAACCTAGAGTTCAACTCAATAAAGTTATTAGTAGAGCTCTTATGGGGTTAGGAATTGGCTGAATACAAGGGAGATGGATCATCAAAGGTGTTACTCGCTACTGCTATCATATTAGTTATAGTATCAGTAGTCTTCCTTGCCGATAGTGTATCATTAACTAGTGCTGGTGAAGTTGCAGCTGGTCTTCTTTCAGCTCTTATAGGCTTTGCCTTGCTTGCATCCTCTATAACATTGTTTAGGTTATGGAGCGCTCTTAGGCTTAGAGAAGAAAAAGAATAGGTACCTACTTTCTCCTCTTACGGAGCTCAAAGATTACTCCAATTACTATAATGCCTAGTGAGACTCCGACAAGTAGCTCTAGTACCAGGTATCCCAGGTAGTCTGATATTGGTAGATTTGTCTGAGTAACCGTTACGAAACCCATCCTAACTACTTCCTTTGTCGACGTAGTGGTTGACGTTATTGTCGTCGTATGTATCTCTCTTACAGTATTTGTTTCTGTAATCGTTGCTGTCTTCTCCAATGTTGTTGTAGCAGTCGTTGTAATCGTTGTGGTCTCTGTAACTGTTTCTGTTGCTGTAACAGTTCTTATCTTCGTAACGATGAATGTTGGCGGAGCTGTAATGGTTGTTGTTAAAGTAGGTCTCGGTATACTTGCCTCAACTAGAGTCTTCAGCACTTGAGAGTATAGTGATGCAAGCATATAGTAGTATATTACTGTAGCCCAGTTCTCCTGCAAGTTTCCTTGAGCCTTCGCGGTCTCCAAGTAGCTTAATGCCACTAGTGGTAGAACACCCATATCGTATGCCTCTCTTATTGAGGCAATGCTTTCTCTTCCGACAACCTGTACTATGTTGCTTATAGCGGTCTTAAACAACTCGTGGATCGCTACAACACTTGCCGCGGTAGCATGTATTGACGCGGCAATAGTGCCATAGTAGTCGTCGCTAGCATAGGCTTGTTCAGCTAAGTTAACATTGGTTAGAGCCTCGTCGTAGCTTGGAGGCTTTGATCCAAGATCTCCGGCTAGGGTTTCAAGGTATGCAAAACTGCTTCTAGCAATACCTATTAGTGTCTCAGCAATACTCTCTAGAGCATGCTTATTGAATACTGGCGACTCTACAGATCCTAGGTCAAGCCACTTGAGAGCCGAGTCAGCTCTAGCCTCAGAGTATACTAGGAGGTAGACTACTCTATCTAGGTCGGACCAGCTGCTGATACCGTTTTTAATAATGTTAACGGAGTCATTGTATGTTAGCTCCGCTAAATAATACCTGTATCTTGCTGTAGCAGCTGCTTCAAATCCTGTTAGAGTTGTGGGATTATAATTCATAACCCTTGTTCTAACTGCATCGAGGGTACTGTTTACCTCATCTGAAAGCTGTATGAGTCTAGTATTATCTAGGTATATTTTCGAATACTCTAGAGCTGTCCTAGCCTCAATATAGGATGTAAACGCGGCGCTTGCCGCTTGATAATACTGGCTCTGATTCCAGTAATCATATGCTTCCTTCTCAAGGTTTACTGAGTTATTCAAGTGTTTCTCTATAACGTATTTTATCGGATACGGGATCTTTGAAACAAGGTTTAAAGTTTCTTTGCGTGCATCATCTGCTTTCTTCAGATAATCCTGCATCCACGAATTAATAATATTGGTTACATTGGCGGGAAGTGATGGTAGGGTGGTATTCGTCATGTTTAAGCTTATGTTTAATCCAGTGAAGTAGTAGAACGCCTGACGTATACTGGCAACCTCTATTACAGTAACGTTGAGTTTCTTACCTAGTTCTACTAAGTCAACTGGAGTATACTTTGTACGTATAATGTATCCTCCCGGTATGGGTTCCTTAACTATTTCTCTCTCATAGACTACTCTCTGTCCAACGGGTATTAGGAAGACCTTGATACCCGATGCCGCCGCGGCTTCTAGTTTAGCTGGTATTCCTCCAACAGGTCCAACACTTCCATCCGGGCAAACCATTCCCGTCATCATAACGCTCTCATTGAGTGTCTGATTTAAGAAGATGCTGAGAATAGCTACGGTCATAGCTGCACCAGCGCTAGGACCACCTATTATGAGGCTCGGACTTTTTATCCTAATAAAGAAGTCATAGGCGGTAAAGCTCTTACCAGCTATTGTTGAAGCGACAAGTGCTGCTATCCTAGCAGTCGCCTGGGTATCAAGCTCTGTTAATGGCTCAGCACTAAAATATACTATACCGTTCCCCGGGTAGGCTACTGATACGTAGAGATCCGCTACTGTACCAGTCTCATTGCCTCCTATAGTGGTTACAGCTGGTATTCTCGTATGAGCATATCTTATCCAAATATATGGTGATGTAGCACTAGAATATACTACTGGTATGAGTAATTGTGAGATCAACACTACTACTAGTATTATTGAAAATATCCTACTATACTTCATAACCCTACACCCTCCAAGGCCTCCTAGACTATTTCCGCGTATATCCTATCTGACCCATATGGTTCGTTGCTATATGACTGTATCTTAGGATATAAGTCTAGCTTAAAACAATTGTATTACAA
>JALWGO010000175.1 GCA_027038805.1 Thermoprotei archaeon | reverse complement strand
CGGGCTTAGGAAAAGACTCACGTATACCCTGAGTTCTGGTGAGACTCAACGCCTACTAATAGCTTCTAATAGAATTAGGGGAGCTAGCATATACTTATTGGATGAGCCTAGTAGTTATCTAGACGTAAAGGGGCGTAGGATACTAGTAGAAGAGGTATCGAGACTTGTAGATAAGGGTTCAACGGTAATCGTAGTAGATCATTACTTGAATTTATGGCGGGATAGTTTATCCAAGATACTCGTATTAGATAATGGCAGACAAATATTCTTCGGGGATCCGGATGATAGATGGTTTAAACGGGATTCTATCCGCTGGATTAGAGAGGCTAAGGATAAGGGTAAAGGTAGTGTTAGTGTTGAAGTAGACAAGTTATATTATAGGTATCCGGGAAGCCGTATCCATGTTATTAATGGCTTGTCCTTTAAGGCGTGGAGTTCTAGTATAACGTGGATAAAGGGACCTAATGGAGCTGGTAAAACGACCTTGTTAAAGATTATTGTAGGGCTCCTTAAGCCTAATAAGGGCTATGTTAGTGTAAAGGGTAATCCTATATATGTTCCCGAGAACCCTTTACTCTTTTTCAGCGAGCCGACTATACGTGAAGAACTCTACAATAATGTATTAGATAAAGGCGTTGTAGACGAGTTGGTAGATAAGTTCAATATAAGACACTTGTTGGACCGGAGGCTTAGGTATACGAGTAGTGGTGAGCGTAGGAGAATAGCTATTGTATCGGCTTTGACCCGTGGATACGATATTATATGTGTTGACGAGCCTACAGCTGGTCTTGATCTTGATAATAGGCTTAAAGTAATTGATGCCTTAGTTAATGCCGCGGAGGAAGGATATACAGTTATTGTTGCTAGCCACGACCCATTGATGGAGGAGGTCGCTGATAATATAGTTGAATTGGTGAAGTAATGTGCTTGGATGGATTGCTAGTAAAATATATGAAGCCTTGTTCACCGACATTGAATCAGATGCTAAGAAAACCCATATATTAGCCAAGATCTCCTTCACGATCATGGTACTGGTTTGTGTAGGCCTTGGTTTCCATCAATCCCTACTAGCTCTAGCATTAATGATAGTATTGATGGAGCTTTCGGGTCTCGCTTCCGCTATTATACCGTCTCTAATTGTTTCATCTATACCAGCCCTCTGGTTTGGCGTTTCCAATGCTATACTATTATATTATAATGGTGTAATAGACTACTATATTGTTCTAGGGGTTTTCGTTAGAACCCTAACAGCTTCTATGGTTATACTCTTATTTATAGCCATGTTAAACCCCTATGAGCTATCAAGAATAGTCTACAAGCTGGGAGCGAGGAAAAGTAGTCTTATACCAGTAATGGTGTGGAGGCTCATGCCTCTTGCATTAAGAGATGTTGTTGAAGCTTATGGTATTCAGAAATTGAAGAAGCAGTCTTTATGGAAGAGTATTGCTATATCAACTGCCTCAATGCTTGAGAAAAGTGATTTCATTTTAGAGTCTAATGGTTTAAAACTTGAAGCCGGGCTAGTTGAACCATTACCCTACAAGTATTCTTGGAAGCACACTATTACCTACATCGCAGCCGCTCTAATACTCGTAGTGTTCTCGTTATTCTATTAGTTGTAGAAACAACTCCAATACTCTCTTCCCCTTCTCTGTCAATCTATATACTTTCCTTCTTTCCTTGTATTCTGCTTTAACAAATCCTCTCTCCTCTAATTCTCTGAGATGCTGGTAGACTGATTGGGGTGTGATCTTGCCCTCCATTAAACGCCATATAGCGTAGCCGTGCATTTCTCCGTGCTCATCTATTATACGTAGTATTTCCGCCTTAGTTGGCACACTGTATAGTGTTCTGCCTCGAGCACGTTCAAAATAGGATGATATTACTTTGAGCCCACTACCAGTTAACAATACTATCGTCTCAGATAAACCTCCCATGAGAGCTAGTCTCTTCAATCCCGCTACTGCTGCCGCACTAGCTGGTTCTACTAATAATCCCTCTTTTCCAGCTAATTCTAGTGCTGCCTCGTAGACCTCTCTTATAGATACTACTACAGCCCTTCCGTGCGTCTTCTTAACTATGTCTACTACCTCACTTAGTAATGGTGGTTTACAGTAAGTGAGACCAGTTATTGGTGTTGTATTTGTTACGAACACGGGTTCTCCTAGTTCGGAGGCTATTGTAGGGCATGGCGGTGTTTGAACGATAATGATCTTCGGTATCTCGTCTATAAGGCCTAGTTCTAGGAGGGTTTTGAAGCCCTTATAGAGGCCGTAGACCGTGGTTCCAGAAGCTGTTGGAACTATTATTGACTCTGGAGTTCTCCCTAACTGCTCGTATACTTCATATGCTATCGTGGCTAGCGCTGTGTAGCCGAGGGGGTTTAACTCGGCTGTAGCATTATAGTATCCCCTATGTGATAGTCTGAGAGCATATGATACTGCTTCATCAAGAGTCTCGCCATGTACTATTATTTCTGCTCCATAAAGAGCCATTTGAGCTTTTTTTCCAGGATCAACTCTCCTCGGAACAACTACTTTGAGGTCAATATTCATGCCCGCTAAGTAGGCTGAAAGACTAGCACCAAGATTACCATCACTTGCAACTACTGTTCTCGCAATGTTTTCGCTGAGAATATGGCTTGATATTAGAGCTGCTACCCTATCATATAGACTTCCCGTCGGGTTACGTGACTCATCTTTAAAATAAACACTTATTCCCAGCTCTCTAGAAAACCACCTACTACTAATGAGAGGGGTTCCCCCTTCACCTAAACTTACTCTATTAGATAATGGGGGTAGTAGGCTGGAATACCTCCAGAAACCTTCCCCCCGCGGACTCCAGGTAACTTCCATTTCTGGTTCAAGAACACTGTTACAGTTAGGACATCTTAGTACTACCTCGCTTGTCCTATAGCCGCAGTTTCTGCATTTGAATAGCATTATTTTTTCCTAGTTAGTAATAGTGTTTCAATACTATATGGTTTTACTTTAACTTTTCCCTCAAGTCTACTGATAGCGTGTTCATCTAAGGATGCCCTAAAGACCTCATAGTCTCTGATTGATGGTGGGTCTAGTTCTATTGTTTCGTTTACTGGATTATAGATCCTAACTATTATACCTTCCCCTCTCTCTGGTTCTCTAGGCTTGAAAGCTGAGAGTATTAGCGGAATATTGAGTTCCATTAGCGATAGAGTATATTCTCGATTGCCCCCCTTAGCATATTCTTCTGGTACATAGACTGCTAGCGGGGGTTTAAGATAAGCTTCAACTTGTTTAAATACCTCGTATGTTCTCCATTCCTCTGCGGTAAAGGGTATTATTGCTAATTCGAAGACGAGTTTAGCGTTAAGGTATTGTGCCCCGGGGGTTTCTAGTGCTGGTCCCGCGTGTTGTTTTCGTGTTGGTAG
>JALWGO010000174.1 GCA_027038805.1 Thermoprotei archaeon | reverse complement strand
CCGATACAGCTGCTCTCGTAGGAACACATGAGAGAGCATGTATAAGGAGATACCATGCAAAACCTCTTCGCTGTGGTTGCGAGAAGGAGATAGGTCTGCGAATACTCATATCATCAATTATTTTAAGAGCCGCCTCAAAAGATATAGCGGCCATACCCGTAATAGCTTATTTCGCAGACTATTACTATCGAGTTTTCTTCAAGATAATCCGTGGAGCGCGGAGAGCTTCAAAGCTACTAGAAAACCTAGGATACATTGCCTATGATAGAGAGAGGGGTGATTACTGGTTTATCCACGGCTATCCCATACCAACAAGTATCGTTGAAAATCGTAGAGTAGTTATTGGGGGACCCTTATGGACTAGTACGCTCGTTGATATAGATTTCTTGAAGAAGATCTTAGAGGAAGCTAGCAGAAACAAGTATGAATATTTAGACACTATTGATAGAATACAAGTACTCTTAAAACAGCTTGAATGTGAGGCCCCTATAGTTAAGCCATATTATAGGTTGGATAAGATCTGTAGTATGATACATAAGTCTATGCCTAAAACTAGCTCCGTTATAGAGTGCTTAAAGGCTAAGAGTTACCGTGCTTGTCGGTCACATTTCGACTATAGGGGTATTCGTACAAATGCTCCACTTAATGAACTCATAGACTGCATTAGTTCTCTCTCAACTTCATCTTAGGCTTGCTGGCTGAGCCATTGCCTGCTTGACGAATAAGCCACTCAGTTAGTATCGGACATGTTCTCGGGTCATAGTAGTTTCCTATACCACATCGGTTAAAGTATCTGCATGTGAAGCAGGGTATGTCTTTCACTGAGTCCAAGTTTATCTTTATGACTATATCATATCTCTTAACAGCGTATAGCTTATATGTTCTCCTACCATTATGTACTACTGGTTCTCTAACTATAAGGCCCTTCTTCAACAACTGTAATGTTATACGTGAACCCTCACGACTATCTATATTCATCTTCTTCCAAAGCTCACTTTGCAAGAGTCCTTGTTCTCCCTGAGACTTTATCAACTCGTATGCTTTCTTTTCAAGCTCACCCAACGTTTTTGAAGCCATTTATATCTACCTAACCTATACCTTAACGACTATTCCTCCTCCTCGGTGTGCACCATGTAACTACTAGTTTGATGGGGAACCGCGAACCTACACTAATAATATGTTCTGAGAACTAATATATGTATATCTTCTTTGGTAAGTTGGAAATACTATGAAATAAAAATGAGACCTATTATAAAGTTATCACAGTTATTTAAAAATGCGTAATTAGAGGTCTACTACTATTAGGAAATTGTCTACTATATCCTTATAGCGGTTCCTAACGGTTACTTCTGTTACTCCGGAGCGCTCAGCTATTTCTCTCTGAGTCTTCTTATGATTTAGTACGACAGCTGCAACATAAACCGAGGCAGCTGCAACTCCGAGAGGACCCTTACCGTCAGTTAGGCCTCTTCTTTGCATTTCTGCTGCTAGCCTAGATGCTATAACAGAGATATAAGGTGGTAGTGAGAGGTTGTAGGTTATTCTTTCAACGAATTCTATTGGTTTGCTAGGAGTTAGTGGGTGGCGATAGACTAGATCTCTTATTTTCTTGTATGCGAGCCAGAATTCCTTTCTATCAACGTCTAGGAATCTGAGGATCTCGTCAACTGTTTTATAGGCTTTCTTATTTATCTTACACGCAATATATATTGCAGCAGCAATATACCCCGTTATCTGGGGTCTACGGATTGTGTATTTTGCTAAAAGCTTCCTAAGGATATTTGCAGCAGTTTCTCTCACAATCGGGGGTAAACGCATCCTCCCCGATACGGCGTTTAGCTCACTTAATATGTTTACGAGTTTACGGTCCTTAGGACGTACTCGGAGTTTTCTCTGAATAATTTGAAGTTTTCTAGCCTTTCTTTTCTGGTACTCCGAAAAACTCCTACCTCTTGCATCACCTATTGTTGTCGTCAATCCCTGGTCGTGGACTATAGATGTCAATGGGCCTCCAACACGGCTTCTACTAATCCTATCTTCTGGTGAGAAGACCCTCCATTCGGGCCCCCAGTCTATAACGTGGTCCTCTATTACTTCGCCTGTCTCGATGCAGATGTATTCTCCTCTCTCATGGTCGAATATTATCTTGGAACGAGGACACTCGCTCATCTAGGCTTACCTCCTACGGGTTCTCCTATACTTCTTTGAAGGTCTTCTCCTACCCCTACCTCTACGCTCTCTCCGTGGAGGAGCGAAGTATACTGTTCCCGGCTCAAATACTAGTTTCACATCACTGCTCTCGGGTCTAACAACGATGTATGGAGAATCCACGGGGCCTATAACGTCAACAATGACGCCAAGTCTTTTCATGTCTTTGTCGAATACTCTTGCTCCAAGCGGGGGTAGGCCACGGAGACTTGACTTAACTATTATGTTCCCCGAGCGTGAGATATGGAGAGCTACTCCTAATTTTTTCATAGAAGTATTATCACCTCAGAAAACTCTTAAGTGGTAACTATGTTAAAAGAGCTATCCCTCAAGAAGAGTAATGGTAGTACCGTTTACGTTTATAAGGGTGTAAATGAACTGTAATGGTTGCTTATTGGTATTATCCTGTATTACTGTATTGGAAAATTTTCCAACTAGTCTTATTTAATGGCTCTTTTTCTTGCTTCTCTTATTTCCTTTATCTTCTTAGCTATTCTTCTATACAATTCCTGGCGTGAATATTTCTTGAGGACTACTATCCTTTTATCCTGTTCCCACCATAGTCTAGGGTAGTTTTTCTCTTCTACAATGGGATCAAGGCCTAATATTTCAGCTGCCTCAACTATTTCCTCAACTCTAGGTTTAGGCACACAGTCTTCTCTAGATATCTTTCTACCCTTTCCACGGGACTTTGTAGAATCTATGTATGCAGGCCATAAAACAATTCTCTCGTTCTTATATTCACGTGAACTCATAATTATTATCCTACTTCAATAATATAGCGTTTATTACACCATCTTGCCCTGGCCTAGAAGTTACTTTAGCTTTTCCAAGTTCTGTCTCTATTATAGCGCCCTTAATTATTATTCCTCGTCTAGCAAACTCTGTGTGGGCTGGTGTTTCAAGAACTCTTATGATCTTAGCCTTCTGCGCCTTATTAGATGATGGATCTATTACATTAGCATAAACAGCTTTTTTAAGTCTGATCTTACTATTGCCTCCTCTAACCCTAATGATCTTCCTGGCTTCTCTCTCAGATAACCTTGTTTCAGTAGGTGGTCTGCCTGCTTCATATTTTCTCTTTCCACGATAGGGTCTCTTCTTCCCTCCAGATGGTTTTTTCAAATCATTTCCATGATAGTATCCCATAGTCTGAGTCCCTCGTTCGGCTAAAAGGATACTAGAATTCTAGATTATATAGGTTTCTTTGCTATAATCCTCCTAAGCTCATCTATGCTTGGTATGTCCTCGTAATATTCGGGATTAAGCCTTGGGACAAGCGCCATTACTACTGCACTATATGTTAGATCGGTCCTAGTTATAGTTCCTTTTGTGAAGTAACCTATTGCTCCTATTTCCCTATTAATGTTTTTTCTCCTAGATATATAGGACATGTATTCTCCTAAGCTATTATATTCGAGGGCTTTTTGTGGCACTTGGTACGATGGACTTAGACCTAGTGTTACCTTCTTATTATTATCCATTACTACAACAACTTGTACATCAAGTAACACCTTGCTGTCTAGGTAGAGATATCCTGCCTCAATACCTACACTATAGTCTCCACCCACGATCTCGTAGGCCGAAATAGCTCTATTTAGAGCCCCCTCTAATATCTCCCTAAAACCCATAGGCTGTTCCGCTACACCAGAATTAACGCCCACACCGATTACTTCAGCATCACCTAGGAGAATCCATGCCTTTTTAACTGCTAATAATTTAGACTTATTAGTTGTACCCACTGCAACCTTCAACTAGTTCTCCCAAGCCTCTTATCTAGGTACTTAACTTAAAAACTGGTTTTCCCTACATTTAAACGAAGGACTCCCACGCCTAGTCCTTTTGGACTAGCATGGGGGGACTCAATGTTAAAGAAGCGGCTAAAGGCCTCAGCAATGAAGCTTTCAAGGATTATGTTAAAGCCTGTATACAAGGTATATGAGAAGTGGCTTTGGATCCAGATAAAGAATGGAAGAAAACCCAGGCATGTAGCTATAATACCTGATGGCAATAGACGCTGGGCCCGACTAAGAGACCTACCACCCTGGCTCGGACACGAATTTGGCTATAAGCGTCTCAAAGAAGTATTGGATTGGATATGGGATCTTGGAATAGAAGTTGTAACGATCTATGCGATGTCCTCTGAGAACTGCACCCGAAGAAACCCAGAGGAGAGGAAGAGGCTCTTCGACTTAATGAGGAGAGCCTTAAAGGAGGTTGTAGAAAACATAAATGACTTTAAAGAACGCGGTGTAGAAATCCATGTTCTCGGTAGAGAGGAACTTATCCCAAAAGATCTAATAGAACTATCTCGGAGAATAGAGAAACTAACATCGACTTATCCTAGGAGACACATATTGAATATAGCTTTATGTTATGGTGGTAGACAAGAGATAGTTGATGCTGTTAAAAGAATTGCCCTCGATGTATCATTAAAACGTATTAGTGTCAACGATATAGATGAAAACTTATTCTCAAAATACTTGTATACGAATGGTGTACCCGACCCTGACCTGATAATTAGGACTTCCGGCGAGGAACGGATAAGTAATTTCCTACTATGGCAGTCAGCTTATAGTGAACTATATTTCTGCGAAGTTTACTGGCCGGATTTTCGTAGAATTGATTTGTGGAGAGCTATTAGGTCTTATCAAAAACGTGAACGCCGATTCGGTAGATAAAATCTAAGTCGCTTTTCTATCGTTTTATCATAGATCTCAACTTGTCTTCTATTAGAGTGAAGAATGTTGTTAATATTATTGCTACTATTATTGTTGCAAATAACCATAAGAGGATGCGTGACTCTATTATTGCATTGAGAACTGATTCTGGACCAGCAGTAGCGGGAAGTCTACCCAGTGTTTGGGCTAGATTATATAAGGCTATAACCATCATAGCAGTTATTATTAGTCCAGCTACGTCATGCCATACCCTCGTGTCATTACTCATTATCTTGACTATAGCCCGCGCAGTGAAAATTGCCGTTACACTAAAGCCTATAAAGGGTGTCAGAACGTTTATTGCTGTAGCTATAGCATGTATTGTCGATGTTGTCTGCTGAATAGAGAAAACTGCAACGCCTATACCTATGATGAAAGATATCGAAGATAGAATTAACGCGACCGATGTTATAGGCGACGAAGCCCACCAATCTTGTATCTTCTGATCCAACTCGAATCCTCTAAAAATCATTGCTAACCCGATTATGAGGAAAGCTACTGTCAGAGCATACTGGAGCATGTTGAGTAAGGCGAGCGCTGATATTATTGCCAAAATCATACCTGGAACTCCTAGAAATAGGCGTGCAAAGCGCGGTTCTTCTATCATTTTCTTTATGTATCTACCTATTAGAATATATGTTTCTTCGACACCCCTAAGCTGCTCTACAATTACTCTCTTAACCGATATTATAGGAGCTATGCTTTGGAGTATTGGTATTACTCGTTCATCCTCTGCACCATCGCTTACTAAAACTATTCCGTCAACATTTAATGCCTTTACAATTGCTTCAACTTGCTCTCTTATCCGGAGGTCGGCTTTTACAGGATCTATAGGGTCCCCTGCAACAACAGCTACTTCAACATCATAGCCTTCTTTAGATAGCTTCTCAGCGAGGGATAATGCAGAGAATAATACGTTTGCATCTGAGTCCTCAGGTCTTTTTAGTGCGAAATCTACAGCAGCCTTCATTAAACTGGCCTTGCCGATAACGGGTGTCTGTATGCCTACCCTACCAATATCGTCATCTACGTCAACTGCTAATACAAGTATGCGTTTAGTCTCCATTGCTCGGCCGCTATCACTTTTAGACAGCCTATTCACCTTACAGAGTGTAGAGTGTCTCCAATTACTACATAGTTTACTGTAGAAAATAATTTTCCTCTAACAGTGTCCGCGTTATGTATCTTGGATTCAAATAATATTATTCTTCCTCTATTTCACCATAAAGGAGCTTTAATTCCTCCAAGCTTAGACGCTTGGTTTTAGACTTGGCTATCTTTTCCTCGATTCTCCTCTTCTTCTCGGCTAGTATTTTCTCTGTCATACGTTTTTGTTGTTCTTCCATTATCTTGCTGTATTCTTGCCTCTTAGTCCTTAGCTGATTATATAGTTCTTGTAGTTCGCTGGTAAGCTTATCTATCTCTTGAGAATATTGTTGTATTTCATCGTTTAACGCGCCTATTTTCTGAGATAGCTCATCTATACTCTTGCTTAACTCTGAGATTTTTCCATCGATATTTGTTATCTTCTGACTTTTTTCTGAGAGTTTTGAAGATACATCACTTAACTCTAATCTCAGCTTCATGAGCTCTGCTTTTGATTCGTAGACTTCCTGTTTTATCTGCTTAGCCTTATATGCTTGTTCTAGTAACTCTTCTAGTCGCGCTATCTCCTGGATTATCTCGTTCTCCTCTTCAACGCTGAGAACGCTCGTCATCTGCTTCCATTCGAGTTGCTGGAGTCTTCTCTGAATAACATGTATAGGTACCCTAAGTTTGCTCTGTACCTGGCTTATCATTTTCTTCTTATTATTAATATCGTTTATTAATTCTCTAAGCCTATCTCTTAGCTCCTTACGCCTCGCTCTCAGCGATCTTACATCTTCTACTAGTTTTTTCCTCTCTTCTCTCAGCTTTCGAGCTTCTTCTATCAATTCTCTACGTCTCCCTATTAGTTCTCTCCTCTTATCGCGTAGAACGCGTACCTTCTCTATTAGCTCCATTCTCTTCTCTTTTAATGATCTTATTTTTTCACGTAGAACATCTATTTCTTCTAATAGCTTTACTGCTTCTGGGCTCTGTGCCTCCAAGTATTTAGCCCTCGCTTACTAATTATTTATCGTGAACTCACTTATACAGAGTTATGGTTGCTTTGGGGTTTGATAAGAAATAATGCTGGGGGATATTTAAAATAGTTTGTACTCCTCGTTACTGTTTCTTAACTATGATTCTCACATCAGCTACTTTAGCGCCTTGTCCCTCAGGGAATACCATTATCGGGTTAAGGTCTAGTTCGGATATCTCTGGATTTTCTTCCATTATCTTTGATACTCCTAGAATAATCTTGACTATTGCTTTCTTGTCTCTTGGCTTTATGTGGCGGTATCCATCTAGTATTTTCTTTGCCTTTATTTCTGATAACATCTCCTCGGCGTCACGCTCTGTTAGCGGGACTACTCGGAAGGATACATCCTTTAATACCTCTACGAAGACGCCACCCAGACCGAACATTACTACGGGGCCGAAGATGGGGTCTCTTGTTGAACCAACTATTACTTCTACGTCTTCTGGAACCATTTCCTGTACTAGTACGCCAGCTATTCTAGCGTTTGGCGCATGTTTCTTAACGTTTTCTAGTATTTTGTTGAAAGCATTCTTTACTTCTTCTGCTGACTTTAGGTTAAGTATTACTCCTCCCACATCACTCTTGTGTACTATGTCTGGTGATACTATTTTCAATACTACCGGGTAGCCAATCTTTTCGGCTAGCTCTACTGCCTCTTCTGCTGTGGTTGCGAGGCCATAGCCTGGTACTGGTATATCGTATTCTTCGAGAACCTTGTACGCCTCGTGTTCTAGGAGCTTTGATCTATTTTCACTTAATGCTTTAGATATTATCTCTTTTACCTTAGACAAAACACGTACACCTCGCTATGTATTCTAAAGTTTTAATCCAAGCGTCTTAGTAGAATACTACTATTTGAGCCTAACTCCTAAAAACATAATCAATAAATACTATCATAGCCTCCCCGAAGGCTCTTCGGTTAAGAAGTCTTCACCACCGCTAAATATACGTTGGAGAGCTGCATAGACCTCGCTTAAGCCAGCTCCAGTTAGGCTTGATACTGGTATAGGTATCCACGATAAACCTAGATTCTCAAGCAAGTCTACAATGTTCTGCGCCAACATTGATAATTGTATGTCTCTATGAGTTTCCTCAGATAATGCTTCAGAGAAAACGAGCGGGTCTTCAGACCATGATAATAGTTTTTCTACGTGTTTTCTTGAAACCATATCTGTCTTTGAGAGAACTGGTATTAATGGTTTCTTTAATCTCACGAAGACTGATGCGAGAAGCATAAGCATTGAAGCATATATTGATGGCGATGTCACGTATGTTGCATCTAGTAGGAATAGAGAAGCCACCCTATCTCCGCCAACCAGCTGATCTAGTACTAGCGGACCAGAGGTACGGAATGCGAAAAGTTCTAGCTGACCCGGCGAGTCTATTATAACGTAATTCGGTCTAACAGAGTCTAGCTCCTCCTTTATCTTATCAATATGGTTTACAAGCATGTCTACTGACACTATTAATGCACCATTCGGACCCAAATTGTATTCCTTCATTACCTTCCTAGCATCAACGTATTCCCTAACATCAATATCTGGCGAATAGGGGAGCCATTCAGCTGCTGGATCCATATTCAATCGTAGAACACTTAATTGTTGATCTTCTAACCACTCGCCTAGCGCTGATGTTAGATATGATTTACCTGATCCCGCCGGCCCAACAATTACTATGTAGTATGGCATCTAGGTCAACCATAGGGTTTATATCATTGAATACCAGTGTAGGGAACTCTTCTTGCCTCTGAATTCTCCTCTAATATTTACTTTGTAACCACATTTAGGACATCTACCGTCTTTCGTTATATTGTATTCAAGTATGTAGAAGCCATACCTCTTTATCAGTAATGCTCCACATCTCGGACAATAGGTATGTTCCTTGGGATGACCTGGAACATTGCCTAGGTAAACGTGTTTTAGCCCCTCCTCCTCAGCGACTCTTGCTAGTTCTTCGAGTTTTTCGACAGGTGTTGGAGGTACGTCTATCATTTTATAGTCAGGGTGGAATCTTAGGAGATGGAGGGGTGTTTCGGGGCCTAGGTTTTCTACTATCCATCTAGCGAGTTTTTTAATGTCTTCTTTTTTATCACCATATTTTGGTACAACTAGGTTTGTTATCTCGATCCACCAGCCTTTATCTTTCATTGCTTGGAGTGTTTCAAATATTTTTTCGGGATCGGGTACAAATATGAACTTGCGGTAGAATTCCTTATTGCCTCCTCCTTTAAAGTCTACTGTTGCTGCATCCATGTATGGTCCTAGCTCATCAACGGCTTCCGGGGTCATGTAACCATTTGTTACCATGGTATTAAATAATCCATGCTTTTTTGCCAGTTTTGCCGTATCATACATGAATTCAAAGAATACTGTTGGTTCATTATAGGTATAGCTTATTCCATCTGAATCTGTCTCCAGTGCCCATTTTACGACGTCTTCGGGTGTAGCCGGGTTGCCGTAGACTGAGTCGTATCTTATCTGGCTGATAGTCCAGTTTTGACAAAATTGACAGAAGAAGTTGCATCCAGCCGTTGATATTGAGAGAACGCTTGAGCCCGGATAGAAGTGCATTAAGGGTTTCTTCTCTATTGGGTCAACGTTTGCTGCTGTTAGTAATCCGTAGACTAGTGTGTATAGCTTGCCCTTATAGTTTGCTCTAACACCACAGACTCCATATCTGTTTTCAGCTATAATGCATCTGCGGTGGCAGAGATTACATTTTACACGATTATTTGGTAGGGGCTCCCATAGCCTTGCTTCTCTTACTCCATGTTTTCTCTTTACTACTTTTTCTACGGGTTCCATAGTATTCTCTCACCACTAGCGAAAAATCTAAGAGTCCTTCTTTGTTTCCCTTTACTCACTCCGCCTATTATCTTTAATTCTAAACCACATTTAGGACACTTATCATCCTTTAACAATACTTCCCTCACACCATATTCATCTCTTATTATCAATGGTGTTTTACAGTTAGGACAATATGTTGTGCTATATTCACCACTCGTATCTCCAACGACATATACGTAGTTAAAACCTGTGGCTTCAAGTTTGTCTACTATTTTCTTGATTGTCTTCCAGTTTATGGGCTCTACTATCTGGACGTGTATCGGAGTGCCTTTATCTATTATTTGTAGTTTTCCTAGTATTTTAGTCCACTTTAATATAGATGTACTATCAATTAATAATAACAGCTCGTAGTGTATTC
The DNA here is from genome assembly GCA_027038805.1 of Thermoprotei archaeon. GTDB lineage: Archaea > Thermoproteota > Thermoprotei_A > Sulfolobales > WANQ01 > JALWGO01. The sequence continues at coordinate 550 of JALWGO010000174.1, read as the reverse complement.
CACGCCTACTAATATACATGATATTATCAATTACATTACCTATACTAGGCGTAGAGCCAGCCAGAATAGGTATATCTATTAGAAACGCGTCAACATCTAGTTTCTCAACTATACTACTAGATACCGTTAGCGTTGACTTTACAGCAGTTCTTATCCCCTTAGCCTTGAGCTCACTGAGAAGTTTTGCAACCCATTCATGAATTAATGGTTCTCCACCAAGAATTGAAACTATGTTAGCACTAACTTGTCTATAATAGTCTAGTATTTCATCAAGAGTTATCTTCTTTAACTCGTAGAGCTTACCCACATCTTCACCATTAACTACTGCGCTCCAAGGACAATTATTACATGTGTAGGGACATCCGGGTACCCATAGGTTTATACTCCATGAGCCAGGATAGAAGTGGTATAGGGGTATCTTTTCTATTACCGATGTAGTTATCGCTGTAACCATCCAGGGGTATTTATCTCTCACACCATAGTCGTCAACTATTACTGCTCCACAGAAACCAGTAAACCCTCTACCTATACCGCTACACTTTCTTGGGCA
>JALWGO010000173.1 GCA_027038805.1 Thermoprotei archaeon | reverse complement strand
TTGAAGAAGAAGATCAAGGAGACCAGCATTGCCCATAGACTAAGAGAAGAAGAAATCAAGACACTAATAGAACTAGAAGACACGAGAGCAAGGTTCTACGAGGCAATGGACGACGACTTTAATGCAAGTGAGGCCTTCAGCCAAGTATATAGGCTAACCAACATAGTGTTCCGCGACATACAGTACTCCGAACACAAGACCCTACCACTAAGAGCCTACCAGATACTATACGAGTTCAATCAAGTACTAGGAGTACTAGACGAATACTTCCATGAAAAACCAGTGGGGCAGCTCGAACTAGTAGACCAGCTCATAGACCTAATAGTAAGAGTTAGAGGAGAGTTAAGGAAGAGAAAACTCTACGAACTCTCAGACACTATTCGGAGCGAACTAGCGAATCTCGGAGTACAATTAATGGATAAAGGAGATAAAACTACATGGATCATACGTAGGAAATAACCGAAATAACTGTGTAGGCTACTATTTTTCATCCCCTCGATTTTCTCATCAACTATCCTCTTTTCTGATTAAACACTGTATAAGGCTGATTAGGTTAAAGTTTAAATATTATCAGGGAACCACTGTTTTCCCATATCAATAAGAGGTGTATATGTCCATGAAATTAGGGAAAGGATTATCTACATCATACATAGTCTTAGGCATAATATTGATCATAATAGCGGCAGTAGGTGGATACTATGCTGGTATATCAGCTGGTAAGGGCGTACAGGTAACGACGACAACAATTCTCCAGACAATAACGCAGGCTAAGACGGTAACGGTAACAGAGACTCTAGGAGCTACTACAACAACTACGACTCAAACAACAACGCAGACTACTACAACCACCACGACAACTACCCCTACGCAGACAACTACTAGTACACCAACAACTACAACTCCAGCTAAGGAGACGAAGATAGTTATAGGTGTTACAGATAAGGTAACAGACCTTGACCCAGCAAATGCTTACGACTTCTACACGTGGGAGGTATTAAGCAATATAATGGATGGCCTAGTAAAATACAAGCCCGGAACAACACAAATAGTACCAGCTATTGCGGAGAGCTGGGAAGTCAAAGACAATGGTAAGGTATGGATATTCCATCTTAGAAAAGATGTAAGATTTGCTGATGGAACTCCCTTAACAGCAAAGGATGTTGTTAGAAGCATTGAGAGAGTTATGAGGATAAACGGCGACCCCGCATGGCTAGTAACAAGCTTTGTAGACAAGGTTGAAGCCCTAGACAACTATACAGTAAAGTTTACGTTAAAGAAACCAGTCTCATACTTCCTAGCACTAGTAGCAACACCACCATACTTCCCAGTACACCCAGCATATAATCCAGACCAAGTAGACAGTGATCAAACAGCTGGTGGAGCCGGACCCTACAAGATAGTAAAATGGGTTAGAGACCAAGAACTAATACTCGAAGCCAACCCATACTATTATGGCGAGAAACCCAAGATACAGAAGGTCATAATAAGATTCTACAAAGACGCTACAACGCTTAGACTAGCAATCGAGAACGGTGAGATAGATATAGCGTGGAGAACTCTAAGACCAATAGATATCGAGAGCTTGAAAAACAACCCCAACCTACAAGTAATAGAGGTTCCAGGAGCGTTCATAAGATACATGATCTTAAACTGTAAGATGGATCCAACAAACAACAAGCTAGTAAGGCAAGCAATAGCAGCAGCTATAGATAGAAACGATATAGCGCAAAGAGTATTCATGGGAACAGTTGAACCCCTCTACACTCTAATACCCATAGGGATGTGGAGCCACATAGACGTCTTTAAAGAAAAATACGGTGACGGGAACATAGAACTAGCTAAGCAGCTACTAGCAAAAGCGGGTTACAATGAGAACAACAAGTTGAAACTAGAGCTATGGTATACTCCAACACACTATGGTGATACTGAAGCAGATCTAGCACAAGTATTGAAGGAGCAATTAGAGGCAACTGGAGTAATAGAAGTAACCATTAAGAGTGCGGAATGGACAACCTACCTAGACTATACCAGGAAAGGAATGCTAATGATAAGCCTTTACGGATGGTATCCAGACTACATAGACCCAGACGACTATCTAACACCCTTCCTCCACTCGGGAGCCAACAGTTGGACTGGCTCGGGATACAGTAACCCCGAAGTCGATAAACTCTTAGACGAGGCAGCCGTGAAAACAAATCAAACCGAGAGAGCAAAGTATTATGAACAAGTACAGAAGATACTTGCAGAAGATGTACCAATAATACCATTGATTCAAGGCAAACTATTCATGGTTGCCAAGAAGAATGTAGGCGGAATAATATTAGACCCAACAATGCTGTTCAGATATTATCTATTGTACTGGAAGAGCTAAGGGTAAAGAAGAGTTATATGAGACTAAGAGGTTTTAGCCGATGTTTTTTACTTTAAGTACATACTTTTTTGTAATACAATGTTATCAGTCTATAAGTAATGGCTTATAAGTAACCTCTTAGGGGTCATCCTATGGGCTTAGGTAGGTTTATCGCCGTTAGAGCACTCCTCATGATCCCCACTATACTAATACTTCTCACATTCGTATTCTTTGTTATGAGGATTATTCCAGGTGACCCTATATTAGCTATGGTTGGTATGAAGGCTCCTCCCCAGCGTATAGAGGAGCTAAGACATATGGCGGGCCTTGATAAGCCACCTTATATCCAGTACATAGAGTATCTATGGAACGTGTTGCACGGTGATCTTGGGAGAAGCATGATTTGGGGTAGACGGCCGGTTATAAACGAGATTATGGATAGGTTTCCAGCTACGCTGGAGCTGACTATCTCCGCTTTCACTGTAAGCGTCTTGATAGGATTGTTAACTGGGTCTATAGCTGCTCTTAGGAAAGGTTCTAAGACCGATACCGCTATGCGTATCTATGGATTGATTGCTTGGACTCTCTTCATACCATGGTTTGGGATGATGCTTCAAATAGTATTTGGTGTATGGTTGCATTGGCTTCCAATAGCTGGTAGAATAGACCCCGATTTAGCTCCGCCTAGGATAACAGGGCTTTACGTCTTGGATAGTATATTAACGGGTCGCTGGGATAGTCTCGTCAGCGCTATACGTTATCTTATACTTCCCTCGATAACTCTTGGAGTGGTATTGTCAGGTGCTTATACTAGGCTTGTACGAAACAATTTGGTGGAAGTCTTTGGACAAGACTATATGACGACTTATAGAGCTATAGGTTTGCCTCCGAGAAGCCTATTGCGTAAGGCGTTACGCAACGCCTTTATACCATTGATAACTATGATGGGGTTACAGTTCGCCATACTCCTTGCTGGAGCAGTTTTAACCGAGACTACTTTCTCATGGCCTGGTATGGGCACGTTTCTATTAGAGAGGATAATATATGTTGACTACACAACCGTGCAGGGAACCATAGTTTTCTTCGCATTATTTGTAGCGTTGATCAACTTCATAGTAGACATAATCTACGCAATAATTGATCCAAGAGTAAGATACTAGGACGGTGATAGATATGAGGATAATAGACTACATACTAAGACTTAGAACTGGACTCGGATATCCTGGGAAAGGCTTCATAGTAGCCGGACTAGCACTACTAGTACCATTACTATTAATGGCATTACTCGCTCCCTTAATTTCACCCTATGATCCAACTAAGGGTTCTAGAGATATACTACAGCCTCCAGGCCTAGCACATTTCTTCGGCACCAATAACTTAGGCCAGGATCTATTCTCACGTATACTCTGGGGTGGTAGGGTAGTATTAACAGTAGTATTAGTATCAACGATACTATCGGCAGCAATAGGTGTTCCTCTAGGACTATTATCCGGTTATCTTGGAGGTAGAATTGACCGGGCTCTAGCAATGACAATGGACTCTATATATGCTTTCCCCGGACTCATATTAGCAATAGCTCTGGCAAGCGTACTAGGCCCCAGTATAATTAACGCGGCGGCAGCAATAGCAGTGGTATACATTCCAACCTATTTCCGCATGACACGTGGACCTACTCTACAGCTGAAAGCGTCACAATATGTTGAAGCAGCAATAGCTACAGGAGCACCCACGAAGAGAATAATATTTAAGCATATCTTACCGAACCTAGCACCCACGTTAACAGTGGTTTTCACATTAAATACAGCTGACTCCATACTAACGGAGGCTGGATTAAGCTTCCTGGGATTCGTGGTAACACCCCCTACACCTGACTGGGGATTTGATCTAAAAGCAGGGCAACCCTTCCTACCAGCTGGTTATTGGTGGCTAATAACGTTTCCAGGAATATTCATTATATTATTGAGCCTTGGATTCGGCTTGCTTGGAGAAGGATTAAACGAGCTATTATCTCCTAAGGAGAAGGCGATTTAGAATAAGGATACAAATAGAATAAAAGATTGATAATACCACGTAATGTTATTGTTTTACTTTTTCCTCAGATGCTTTTTCTTTCTCTTCTTTTTCGGAGGCCTCTTTTTCCTCCGATAATATTATTAATGCTCGTGCAACACTCCATGCAACCATCCATGTAGTTAGTGTAGCCATAAATAGCGTTAGCATTATCATGAATGCTAGCTGGAATATAAGTTGTGCTAGGGGATTAGTTGCTCTCACAAATATCGGTAGCAGAAAGGTTGCTACCAATAATAATGCTTCAGCCAATATAAGCCATGCTGGAAAGACTCGAACCTTCTTCCATAATTCTATTGTACTTAGCTTAGCCATATCTTAGTACACCCGATTTTATTATACTACAACCTTGGTTAGCCTTGTAGATGTTCAAGTTTAAATAGTTTAAGGATCTGTAAGCCCATAGTGGATGTAATGGAATGAGAGTTTAGTGTGGGTAATGGTGTAGGTATTGTTGAAGTATAAAAAGTGTTAATGTTAGTGTGAACTTATTATCCTGGTTATTTCTTTCTTCTTCTCCTCTTCTTTCCTTCCTCTGGTTGTGTTAGGAGTTTTTCTGCCTCCTTGTATACTTCTTCTTTTATCCCAGCCTTCTCTAGTAGCCGTTCGATACGGTAGAGTTGCTCGTGGGCTATGTTGAATTGTTTCGCTACTCTTGATATGGGTATGCCCTTGGCCCTCGCGTATAAGAGTATTGTTATTGTTCTAGCGGTTGCTGGGTGTCTTAGCTTGCTGGCTATCGGCGAGTCGAATAATATGTAGTCTATTAGCTCTATCTCTTTCTTAGCGAAGTCTACTAGTTCTTCTGGTATTGGTATCTCGTGAACTGTTTTTCTCTTCTTTAAGTATATCTTAGAGTCCTCTATCCACGCCTTTCTCTTCCTTCTCCTTCTTTTTTGCAAGAGTAGGCTCTGTTCACTTGTCATTGAATGCTCACCCACAGTACTCCTTATGTTTTCTAGTGGAGATAAATCTTTCTCTCTTAGTACGCATAAGTTGCAAAAGGGGATATTTAAATTATCGCTTTTGAATCCTAATAGACTAGGCACTGCAAGTATAAATACTATCATCTAGAGCTTTGACAAGATAAGCGATAGGATTAGTAAGCCCCATCCAAACAACAATATGTATCCTATAACTTTCTTTAGAGATGAAGCGAAAACAAGTAGTAGGTAAAGGGCAGTCAGTAGGATAAGTATGCTGAAAGCACCACTATACTGTTCCGCTAGCCCTGGATTCTGTTTAAACAAGGTCTCCTCTAACAATGTCTTGATAATATTTTGGAGCACGTTTATAGCATAGGCTATACTACCACCTATATCCATTGCCTAAACCACCCACCCTAAGAAGATAATACAAGTTATTGCAGGGTTTTAGATCCTACTCCTCCTCACCAGGGATTCTGCATAGAAAAGTGTTGCTAACCTAGTTCTCTTAGAATAGGATCTAGTATTCTTAGAACTCTCCATGCATCATCAAGTGTGGGCGAGCTACTATTCTCGCCTCTAACTCTGCGAATCCATTCACGCAGCTCTCTCTTCAATGGTTCTTCTCCATTAACCTTAACGACTCGTGGGGGTTCTCCGGTTTTAAGATACGTTATTGTATTGTTATCCGTGTTTCCACGGATAAAGTATTCTGGTGTTATCATGTCTATTTCTCTTACTTTTGCCGGACTTATACCGTCTACGTGGATCATTGCTGGCGTACCATCGTAGTCTAAGACTATCTTAACTACTTCATCACTGCTAACCTTCATGTGCATCCATGCCTTGAGTACGGGCTCGGTCTTATCTGATAATAAATAGTTCGCTATATCGATGTCATGGACTGCAAGGTCCAGTAGGATATTGTTCATCCTAGCGTGTGGGGGTCTTCTTGAAAGCCTCCTCAACTCTAAGACGTTTACGCCTAGCTCCCCAGCTTTTCCTTTAAGGTACTCTACGACCGAGTTAAACCTCATAATAAACCCCGGTACCGCTACCAGTTTTCTAGCCTCTACTTCCTTTTTCAATTCTTCTAATTCGCGCAGACTCCTCGCAACTGGTTTTTCAACAAATAAGTCTATATTCATTGAAGCGATTTTCCTAGCCGTACTGGCTAGGTAGGGTATTGAGACAACCACGGCTACAGCGTCAAGACCCCTCACACTATCCAAACTACTCGAATACCTGGGTACACCGTGTTTTTCAGCTAAGCTCTTAGCTTTCTCTAAATCTATGTCTACTATTAGTTTAAACTCTACTAGTCCCTCCCTTTCAAGCTCCTTTAATACGCGTGCGATATTAGAGCCCCATTTACCAGCTCCTACTAATCCCACGCTAACTCTATCCAATGCCTCTCACCGCATTGTTAACGAGTGCTTGTTTCCCGGAGGAGAATACTTGGATGACAAGTACATAAATATAGTAGTACTTTACTACGGTATAGCTTAGGTGCACCAGGTATTCTAGGGAAAATCCTTATACTAGAGAACGCCCGAGTCATGGGATCATATGCTGAAAACTGTGTTGTAGTTGAAGGAGAACGGATAATACATGTTGGAAGAGAAGAATCTTGTAGAAAATATAGTGGAAAGGCTTCTAGAATTATAGATCTAGGCAGCTCAGTTCTTATACCCGGCCTCATTGACGCACACCTACATTTATCGTGGCTTGCACTAGGTTTAGATTGGCTCGACTTAAGGGGGACTAGGAGTATTAGCGAATTAGTTGAGGCAATAAGATTAAAGTCAACTAGAGTTGGGAAAGGCGAGTGGATTATTGGTAGGGGATGGGATCACGAACTCTTTTATGAGAAGAGGCTTCCAACTCGATGGGATATAGATGAGGCTTCTCCAAACAATCCTGTCTTCTTAATAAGAGTTTGTGGGCATGTGGGTGTAGTTAATAGTGTTGCATTAGAGAAGACTGGTTTAAAAGAGCGTTTAAAAGAATACAAAAGCTTCGTAGAATTTAATGATAGTGGTGAGCCTACCGGTATATTATATGAGGATGCTCTCAAATTAGTCTATGACTCTATACCCAAGCCCTCGGTAGAAGAACTAGCTGGTAGACTCCGCCGAGTCCTACTCCATTTAGCCTCCTATGGGTTAACAACAGTGCACTCAATGAATGCTAGCTTAGAGGAATTCAATGCACTGAGACTGCTGGAGGAGAAGAAAGAGCTCCCCATAAGAGTGAAACTGTTCTTATCGAGAGAAGCCTATGAAAGAATAGATAAGAAACTATTAGCTCGATATAGAGAAAACCCCATGCTCTCCATAAAAGGGGTAAAGATATTCATGGACGGCAGCTTTGGCGCTAAGACCGCTGCTCTAAAAGAACCATATAGTGATGACGAGCTGAATAGAGGCAAATTATTATTAAATGCAGAGGAAGTAGCATCTCTTGCATCAGAGCTTAGACGGAATGGTCTTCTCCTAGCAGTACACGCTATTGGTGATAGAGCGTTAGAAGAGGTAATTAAAGCATTATCAATGGTACCGCCAGACAATATTAGGATAGAACATGCGTCACTAACACCTCCAGAAATAATAGATAAGCTCGCTAAATACAAGCCGCTAGCAATAGTAGTACAGCCACACTTTACTATAAGTGACTGGTGGATAGAGCAGAGACTAGGTGAGAGAACAAGACATGTATACGCTTTTAAATCACTTATGTCTAAGGGACTAGTATTAGCGGGTAGTAGTGATGCACCAGTAGAACCAGTAAACCCCTGGCTAAGCATAGCGGCGGCAATACATAGGGGGAAGCTATCAAGTATAACTGGTGGCGAGAGCCTACCAGCTAGTAGGGCATTATCATTATACACTATTGGTGGGGCAATAGCTGGAAGAGATGAAGGAGAGATAGGTTTAATAAAGAGGGGATACTTCGCAGACCTAATAGCTCTCGATGAAAACCCTTGGAGTCTTAGCGAATACGATATCGCGGGTATAAGGCCTAGGCTCGTCATGGTTGGAGGTAGAATAATATATGAATACTAGAATGATAGAAAGAGTAATCGGAGTATCAGCAGCACTATTACTAATATTATTGCAGGTAGCCCCAGTTGCTCAGCAACATGCTATAGAAATAGTAGACTTACTCAAAGAGAGGGCACTACACGTTGTAGTTGAAGGTGACAGTCATGTTGATCCCGGAGACTATAGGCTACAAGTAGATGAAGTAATCATAGGGTTGTGGAAGAGAGTCTACGGCTACGGCTACGTAAACGTTACGGATGAAGGAGTTCGCGTAAAAGCTGCTTTCAGTAAGGCAAGTATGGGGATGGCGGGAGTCTATGTAAAATTTACTGAAAAACCCCTTGGCTTTAAAGCACGGCTTAGACTTAGCATTGAGGAGGATCTAGGCGGAGTAATTGAAGTAGTACTCCACAAGACATGGTATAATGGTAGTGGAGGAGACAAACCCGGTTCCCCGCTAACACAGATAATAGTTTACCCGAAATACGGTTTAGCATTGATAGGTAGTATTCAGAGAAGTATTGGTAAAACAAAGACCCTCAACATAGAGTTATCATACAATGAAAGCCTAACAACATTAACAGTAAACGGGTTTACAGCTAAGTTAAACATTACAAGCCCACCCACATATATCACATTAATGGCTCTCTCAACAGACCCTGGACTCAACATAACCTTCACATTAGAGTCCTTCAACATAACATACAGCCTACAAGAACCAACAACTCCAACAACAACCAGAGTAAACGAGACTACCTCTACACCTTCCCAAACAACTACGCATACATGTACTACTAGTACTCCAGAAATAGTGTCTATAAGTTTCAACACCACATCACAAACCACGGAAACGACGACCTCGAGTCAGCAGACAAAGACTTCCAATACAATAAGTACAACAAGTACAACAGAGCCTAGAGTCAAGGTGACGAGTACTATTGTATCTAATGCAACGATAACAATAGTCTACCCCAATGGTAGTACTTTCACATCAATAGTACCCGTTACTAGAAAACAGGTTAGTGGAGGCCCCTTTGAAACACCCATGCTCAGTTCATCAACACCTGGGACTACTAGCAGTGTTGAGAGTAGAGTATTCAATACGACATTCTACTTGATAATATTAGTTGCAGTAATAGTTGTTATCGTTGCCTCAATAGTTTTCTCTAGGAAACGCTAAGTCGTCTAGGAGAATAGACTAGGTTGCCTTTAAAGAAGACAGCTAAAATGTGCTCTCCACCACCGCGTTTAACAATACTAGCTAGTGGGTTATGGGAGAACTGGAACCCCATGCTCTCAGAGTCTAATACGATAAATGATGCCTCATAGTCTTCTCCTACAACACCATAGTCTTCTAGGCCTAGTAGGCTTGCTGCCTCATAGGTTACAATACTTAGTAGTCTCTTGGGATCTACTCTGAAATGTTTTAGTCTAAGAATATTCCACGTGTATTCTAGTTCACGCCATAAGTCGGGTTTAATCCACCCAGCATTATCTGTTCCCAGCCCAGTCTTCAGGTTATACTTGAGTACGGCGTCGACTGGTGGTATTCCTACAGCAAACCATGAGTTAGCTCTCGGGCAAAGTATTATCCCTTTATCCTTTTCCGCGAGCTCCTCTATATGTTCGCGTTTCAAGTGTGTTCCATGTACTATGAAGTCTGCATCCAGTACCTCTACTGCTAGCCTGAATTCTCTTTCAGCATACTCTGCTAGCTCGCCGACGTGAGTAGCTATTCTCTTATCGTGAACGTTCTCTCGTATATGTCTAAGATATTCTTTGCTAAAGCCTAGAGGCGTTGGTAAACCTATACCATGGGCATGTTCTACTAGTTTCCTGGGATCTTCCTCTCCTCTACTTGGGCGGGCGAAGACTAGGTAGTGTACTGGTAGTCCTTTACTCGCCTCTAAGCCTAACTGTATGCCTTCTAACCCATTTTCTCTGAAATCAGCTAATACTAATACGCCGATCCGAATACTGTATTCAAGTACACTCTTTATACCATTAATAATTCTCTGCTTTGGCAACGTCCTCAATAATCTATGTTTAAGGCTATCAGGTGAGCCAACGATCTCCTCAAAGCTTAGCTCTAATCCGGCTTCCTGAAAACTATAGTCTCCTGCATGAATATGTGCGTTGACTAGTCCCGGTAGAACTATGCCCTTAGGGAAATGGTAGTCTGAGTTACTTGCCCAGCCTCTCTCTATAGATGCTATTCTATCTCTTCTTATCACTATGTGTGCTCTCTCTATTACATCGAATTCCTTACCCCTTAAGACATAGCCAGCATTAACTATTATCTCCCGATCTACCAATCTTTTAACCTCTTAGACTCTACTTCACAATGATATACTTAGTGTTTATATTCTTTGAAACCACTAAATAAGATTAGAGGAAGGGAGGAAGGTAGAGCTATATCAATGTTGTTC
>JALWGO010000172.1 GCA_027038805.1 Thermoprotei archaeon | reverse complement strand
CTCCTAACCCCTTCTCAGCCGTAGGGACATCGAGATTCATGACATTTATGGTTGCTTGTGAACCAATGTGGTTAACAACACTATTAGTACCAACAATAATAGCGACACGTAGTGGAGCTACACCAGTATTCAGCGTCTATGCTACAAGTAATAGCATATGGGAGCTTTGGGCTAATCCTCTAGCCTTCATAGCTCTTGGTCTTGCACTGTTTTCAGCAATACTGACATTACAGTGTAAGCTCATGCTCAAGCCCTTCGATATACCTGAAGCAGAAACAGAGATAGTAGCTGGTCCATTTACAGAGTACAGTGGCCCCAAGCTAGCATACATTCTACTACTACACGATACAGAACTAGTAGTATACACGTTGCTTCTAGTATTCTTATTCCTCGGGGGACCAGCACCCTTCCCACTACTAAGCATACCTGGAATACTATTATTGATTGTGAAATATGTTGCAATAGTATTCACTCTAACATGGATTAAAGCATCAACAGCAAGATTTAGAATAGAGCAAGCCCTAACCGTACTACTAAAATACGCTGTACCAATAGGGCTCATAGCAATAATACTAGCCTCCCTAATTCCCCTCTAACCATAACTAGTATAAGATAAGGAGAAACACATATTCTATCACAAAACTCTCTATCCCCTCGGGCAGTATAGTTGATAGTAGACCGCGAACTCTGGAGGAAAGAGAAAGAAGAATCATACAAGAGATTATGGGAGGATCTAGAAATAGGTTATTTAGACGAAGACCTCCTTGAAATACTATTAGAGTTCTTTAAGAGACCTGAATCCTTCACCAAGAGCTCTTGTAGTGGGAGAATAACCCTACTTGACGGCCCCCTGCCATGGGAGAGGAGAGAATCAACCATAATATTCAAGAAACACTCCCCAATAACGGTAGACGAGATAGAATCCCTCCTAGACCAACCAGTACTCTATCGTTTATGGCTTGTAGCTACTGGTCCAATAATACACGTTATAACATTAACTGGTAGGGAGGCACGGAGAATACTAAGGATAGCTGGTAAAGCCGGGTTCAAGCACAGTGGGATAATGAGTATATCTAAGAAGGGCTTCATAGTAGAACTGAGAACTGGGATAAGACTAGCAGCCCTATTGAAAACACCGAGAGGTCTAGTAGTCTCGAGAGAAGGCTTAAAGGAAGCCGTAAGAGCTGCAAACGAGGCCTTAATGAAGGGTAAGGAGAGGCTTAACAGACTCCTAGCAGAACTACGCGCAGACAAATCCCACAAGTAATGGTTTGGCTCCAAGTATTCTATCATGGATGATAAGTTTAAGTATCCGGTAAAGCCTATAACCTAAAGGAAACTATAAGCCTAGAAGTCTAATAACAAGGAGGGATAGAGTATGGGAGAACTATTGGGGAAACTAAAACCCCAGAGCCGGGGACAGGAAGAAGTATTGGAGGCATTGGAAACAGAAGAATACGATATAGTAGGATTATTTGGGCCAACGGGAACGGGTAAGAGCCTCTTCGGCCTGGTCTATGGTTTAGATAGAGTATTAGAGGGCAAGTATAAGAGATTCATAATCTCTAGACCAGTAATAGACGTTGTAACAGGTAAAGAGATAACAGCTGTTGAAGCCGGGCCACAATACTATGAACTAGCGAGTGCTTATGCTAGAGATATTCTAAGCGGCTTCATAGAGTGGAGTAAAGTTGAAGAACTAGTAAGAGCTGGTAAAGTAGTATTCGCCGACACCCACTACCTCCGGGGTAGAACATTCGATGACTCAATAATATTCCTAGACGATGCCCAAAGCGTTGAGCCTGAAAGCGCTATAGAGATAATAATGAGGATAGGATACAATAGCCGTCTCATTGTAGCTGGAGACCCCGTCTTCCAACGCGACCCAGTTAGAGGTGCTGCGGGAGTATCAATTATAAGAGAGATCCTCATAGGCGAGGAGAAGGCGAAAGTAGTAGACCTCGGTATAAGGGATATAGTGAGACCTGGTGCTAGGAGAGGTATAAGACTACTAATAGAGACACGTATGAGGAATAGACCATTATCAGAATCCGAGAAGAGAATCCTCGATACTGCTAGAATCTATGCACCAGACGCCGACATCATAACCGTAGTGGAGTTCATCGACGAGAAAAAGAAGTATGAGATAACAAGCGACGTAGTACCCGATGCACTAATAGTAGTAAAAGAAGGATATCTTGGAAGACTTGTTGGAAGAAACGGTGAACGCATAAACAAGATAGAAGAAGACACCGAGATGAGGCTTAGAGCAGTTGAGCTAACCCTAGACTTCAAGAACCTTATAAGAGCAATCCACCCAATAAGCTGGATACACAAACACATAGTAGACGTAGACTTCGCTGGCCCAGACCTAGCAGTAAAGGTATCAACAAACGGGTTTGGAGCCTTCGTGGGACAAAAAGGATTCTACGTGAAATTTGTAGACGCTGTAATGAAGAAGCTAATGAACGTTGGCGTAAGAGTATACGAGGTAGCAGAAGAAGAAACAAGAGAGCGTAAGAGGAAGCGTAGGAGAAGATAAGGAATCCTTTATCCTTGAACATTAAAGTCTTCGGGTCTCTCAACAATTATGTCTAAGACAACCTGGTATTTTCTCGGACCAACAGTCCTCACAACCCGTTTAAACAAGACATCGTGTCTAATCATTAAACGTTTTAGCTTCTCCCTAAACCTCTCCTCAACCTTAGCTACGGGGTCCTCTCCTCTCCCAGCTACTGTGAAATCGTATACGTGGATGTATCTGGGATAACCGGGTCTTAGTGCTAGTAGAGCATACTCTAAGTACTCATAAGATAATCCGGGTAACGGCATTAATACTCTATCAGCAATTCCTATTAACTGGGTCTTTATTACTCGTGCGGCATCACCTAGTAGTGGTATTACCTTGTCTTCTACTCTATTCAACTTTATGTTCTCAATCATGTAGCGGTATGCTTCGGGGTTTATATCGATGGAGTAGACTAGCCTCGGGTTACGGTGTCTAGCAATAATAATAGAGAATAAGCCCACACCAGCAAACATGTTTACAATAACCTCGCCCTCGGAAACAAGCATCATAATCCTCCGGTGCTCATAGTTAAGCCTCGGCGAGACATAGACTCTGGTTATATCGAGTTTAAACAAGCATCCAAGCTCCTTATATACAGTCTCACTCCTAGCTTCACCAGCAAGATGCACGTACTCTCTAACCCTATATTCACCCGAAACCTCTCCAACAGCACACCAAACACTCCTAACATGTGGTACTTCTTCGAGAATCCTCTCAGCTAAGGGTTTGAGCACACTTACATCTAGGTTGAAGGGTTTCCGGATAACAGCTATATCACCGATAATCTCAATTCTCTTCCAAACCCTATCCGCATATTCTTCACCCAATACTTCCTCTGCTAAACGCCTCAATAGG
>JALWGO010000171.1 GCA_027038805.1 Thermoprotei archaeon | reverse complement strand
CCACGTGTTACTAGAAATGTTGATAGTCCCTTCCGGTGATATATCTCTATTAGCTCGCCTAGCCTTGGGTAAAGCGTGGGTTCGCCACTCAAACTTATAGCTACATGTTTGGGATTCAATGCCTCCTCAACCATTCGGGGATCAACACCAGGTCTTCCCTTATAACCCGATATTATGCGCTTGAACTCCTTTATTGATTGATCAGCTATGAACTCCGGATCGTCTACCCTTGGCAGTCTTGTATCATCCCAGTCTAATCCACGATCCTTGGGTCTCATTCTCCAACAGTGGAGGCAGCGGTTCCAGCACCAGAGAGTTGTCGGGGTCATCTGTATACATCTATGGCTTTCTATCCCATAGAACTTACACTTGTAACAGAATCTACGTTCAACTAGAGCAGCGTGTGTCCAATGACATTTTTTGACCGCGCTATGTAGCCCTATGATATGGTAGCCTTGTTTTTTCAATATGCGGTTTAGCTCGGTGTAGGCGTCTATTATCCTCATTATAGTTGCTCACCTATACTCATTGGTTGTATTCTACAATAGTCTACTAGTATGTAGGGGGTCTATAAGTCAATATTATTGAGTATTAAGGTATAGGTGCATAGAGCCTTCGATACTCGTAACAACATCTAATATAATCTATGTTTCTTATCACGTGTTCTTAGAAGGTTTATGAGTTATCATTGAACGTAGTGTGTATACACCGTTTATTCTTTCTAACGATTCTATTAGTCTTTTAACTATTTTCACAGGGCCCTTTACTATCCATACATCTATTGATTTATCATCATCTAGTGACAAGTTTATTGCAGCATTTATACTATGTGAATACATGTTCTTTATTTCTAGAAGTTTTTCTTGAATATTCTTCCTAGAGTCATCGTATATTATGCTGAGTGCACCTACAACCATACCATCTTCGTAGACCCATACATTGTCGGCTATATACTTCATGGTTGCTTCTACAACCGCCTTACTTCTATTTGGTATCCCTAGTTTCCTTATAACCTCGTCAAGCTCCATTAGAACATTGTATGGAAACGCTATACCTGTTTTAATCATCTTAGTCTTTTTCCTCCTTTTTCTCATAAGTCGTTGCTCATACAACTAGATTTAATCACCCTGGTGCACTAGTTTGATAAGCTGTAGTATTTTTATCTAGAGCGTAAATACTGGAAATGTTTAAAGGTATATTTTTAAAATCTATCATAAGCGACTATATGGTTCCCTTAGCCTTATAATACTCCATTAATATGTATAGGAACAAATACAATATAACAGCCATTGAAGCTGAGCCGAGGATCTGTGATATAGCTTGCATAATGGTCTCAGATCTTGAGAAAAAGATTATGACGAGGGCTACATATATTATCGTAGGCGTAAATAATAATACTTTTAACTTTACTGTATCCAACATATTCGAACCATATATTACGTAGAGATATGATGCCATGACCCAGGTTAGAAAAGCACCGATAATTATACCATAGGCTCCAAATAATGGATTCAAGACCACGCCTATTAATGCTATTATTATGAAGGCTATTATTGAGAAGAACACCTTTCCCGAGATCACTACCTCCTTCGTTGTTTCATCGTCTCCCAAGGCACTATTTCCTCCAAAATAGTCTCCTTATACGTTTCTTAAGTATTGTTGAAATTATCTGACCTAAACCTCTACCTCCGTAGACTAGGTGACTCTTTCTATATAACTGCTCTATTATCTGGATATAATCCTCAACAGGCTCTCTTAACAATATTTTAGCTGAACCAATTTCTTCTGGAATATGGGCATCACTACCAGCTGTAGGAATCTTATTATAATTCAATGCAAGTCTTATTGCTTTCTCATTACTCTTTGGCGGCGTCCTCCCGTTAATCACTTCGACTCCATCAGCCTTCAACAATGCTTCTCTAAGATAGACTACTGGATAAGGCTTAAAGATTCTACCAAAAGGATGAGCTATCGATGAAAAGTAATTGTTTTCTCTAGCATAATCGAGGACCTCAAGGATACTAGGCTTAAATCTATACTTCTCTGGTAGCTCATCTAAAATACCGTATAGTAGGAGATGGGCTTCACGTGTTGAAACCTCTATACCCGGCACAGCAATGATGCCAATCTCTCTTGCTAAACTCAGCGCCTTCTTAACACATCCTATAGTGTCATGGTCTGTTATAGCTATACCTGAGAGCCCTTGTTTCTTAGCAGTTAATAATAGTTCCCTAACAGTCATTAAACCATCGGAGCAAACAGTATGTGCATGGAGGTCAATAAGCCAGTACTCGCTCATCAGTACTCTCCGCATAGTCTTCTAATGTTTAGACCAGGTCTAGAGCTATAATGGAGGTTAATTAACTTTTAGACGAGGAAAAATACTATTAGGTGATAGCTTTAATGTTATGTATCGCAATTGCAACAGACGATGGGAAAACAGTCAAGTTAGGCCACTTTGGAGACGCGAGAAAATATCTATTATACAAGTACGATGAGAAGGAAGGAAAAATCGTAAAGATAGGAGAGGTAGAGAACACTGTAAGAGGAGAGGAAGAAGAACACCAACATAATGATCCCCGTAAGGCTAGGAAAATACTTGGACTATTAAAGCCATGGAGTTGTAAATATTTTGTATCAACAGCAATGGGGCCACGTAGTAGAGAGTTTCTTGAAACCCGAGGCATAATACCTGTATTTGTTAAACCATATACCACTATAAACGATGCCGTAAAATACGTCTTAGAACTAATAAAAACAACTAAAAATGGTTAAGATCTATAAGTAATCTACTTTCCACTGCCTATCTTTTCTCCATCCATTTTTAATGGAGCTGTAGGTATTCTTCTATGGGGTAACTCTATTACCCTCTTCTTCCAAGTACCCATCCTAACCCAGGCTAAGGCTAGTATCCCAGCCCCGATATTACTAATAGCCATTGCTATCCATACGCCAGTAGAGCCCATCCCCATTAATATTGAGAAAACATATGTTAGCCCGATTCTCAGAGCCCATAGTCTTATAATTGATATTATCGTGAACGCAAAGTTATGGCCGGAGCCCCTGGCTACCGCTCCTACTATAAAGAATATTCCAAAGAAAGGTATTGACGGCAAGAATATTGCGAGAAATCTTGAGCCTTCCTCTATTACTTGCGGATCGTTTATAAAGACTTGGAACAACTGCGCTCTAAATAAGAAGATGAGTAGTGCACCTAGCCCCAGGATTGTGAACATTAACTTCATGTTCTCGTAAGCTATTTTTTCAGCTCTATCATATTTTTCCGCACCAATATTCTGCCCTATCATAATTGTTGTTGCACGCATAATGCCCCACGTAAATGCTTGTATTATATCGATAAGCCTTATCCCAATACCATAGGTTGCTATAATAGCCGTACCGAGACGAGATACCAAGCCCATCATGACTACAAAGCCCAGAGAATTAGCAGACTGCTGGATAGATATCGGGGTCCCTATCACTATGACCTTCTTAAGCCACCATAACTCGAAAAACAGGTCTCTCAAGTATAATTTAAGTCCTTTAAACCCTCGTGCCAGGAGGATAAGCCCTATAACCGAGAGAACAGACCTTGAAATTACTGTTGCTACGGCTGCACCAGCTACTCCTAATTCCGGGAACCCGTACCAGCCGAAGATGAATAATGGGTCTAGAACTACGTTTATACCCGATGATATAGCCCCTAGTATTGTTGGCGTACGGGTATCTCCTATCCCACTGAGAATGACGTTGAACCCGAAGCCTAGGAAAGCTATTGGTATACCAGCAAATATTATAGTTATATAATTGATCGCTAGGGGGAGGACATCTTGGGGAACCCCCATTAACCTCATAATTATAGGTGATAGAACAAATCCCGTACCAGATAGAACCAGTGATAAAATAAGCATGAAGCCTATGAGGTGCCCAGCACTCCGGCTAGCTAGACGGTATTCTCCGGCTCCAACATATTGTGATATAAGTGTTATGCCGGCAAAACTGAATCCCATACCTATAGAATAGAAGAACATTATTAGGGGCCAACTAACGGTAGGTGCTGCTAGAGAAGCTTTACCAAGCTTTCCCAACCAGAAAGTGTCTACGAGATTATATGAAATATTTATAATGTTACCAAGTATTATAGGCCAGGCCAACCACAGTGTGGTTCGAATAATAGAGCCGCCAATGATGCGTTCTCTATACCTCATCATATCACTATGAGGAGGCCTGGCCATATTATGTCACCTATAATTACAGTATTTGTCGCAGACGTGTTTCAATTCCTTAATGGCTCTAGAACGAATAGTCTCTGCTCTCTCTCCATCTAGAACACTTATAGCCTCATCTAAAGATTTTAACATGTGTTCTAGAATAGAAATATACGCTATAATCTTCCTCTCTAACAAGTCAAGTAGCATATTCCATCCATCATCAGTAAGCCTGCACACCCGACGAGCCTTCCCCCTAACCTCCTTAACCATGCATTCAATCAAACCCTCCTTCTCCAAAGAATCAATAACTGGGTACAAGGAGCCGGGGGCAGGCCTCCATAAACCACCAGTAACCCTCTCAATTCTCCTCATGACCTCATAGCCATGGGCATCGCCTTCAACAAGACTAACAAGTACTAAGAAACCAAGCAATCCTCTATGAGGGCTCTCCCTCTCACCTCTAGCATCACGTTGTTCTGGAACCATACTCTACACCAAGTAACACTATATCGAAAACAGATATATCGAAAATATAAATATAACGGAAACCGATATACCCACTATCTAACCAAAATATATAAACAAAATAAAGAATAGAACAACTACACAAATATAGAGAAGCTGTTACAAGAAACATGGAAAACAATAGAAGATTATGGAGCCGCCGCCGGGATTCGAACCCGGGACCTCCGCCTTACCAGGGCGGCGCTCCAACCAGGCTGAGCTACGGCGGCGTTTCTGCTTCCGCATACTGTTCCATTGAGAAGACTTAATAATTTTTCTAATAAAGCCTTACTTGGCGCTCTTTCTCCTCGCTTCAACATGTTCTTATAACGTGATGTTAGGCCGAGGTCTTTTGGCTTTATTCCGAACTCATCCATTATTTTAACGAACTCGGGGCCCGATAGACCTTTTTCACGGGCCTTTTCAAGGAGAGAGCATATCTCAGACATGTTTTCACCACATCTATTCTACTCCTACTGTAGTATAAAAGAGTTCCGCCCTAAAACATGGAACAAGCCATAGAACTAGCATAGAAAAGACCCCTTTTATACTACTCTTATAGTAGTGGAAAAGTGGTGAGAGTGTGGTTTGCTCGGGTCTAGTTGATTTTTTGAAGTCTTTGTCTACGAGAAAACATGTTTTTTATAAAAATAAAGAGTTGAGGGAGAAATAAGAGGTAATCCCAGCTCAAGATGATGAAATATCGTTTAGGTTTTGAATAGAATTGTGAGGAGAGAGATTTTTATTTTAAACTTTTCTCTGTACAATAATTGGAGTTATTCTTATATTTTATTCTATGAATATTTATAATTGCGTATTACCTAATATAAATATAAATGTTACACCTATATAAATATTGGAATACTATTATGGATAAGGCATCTTAACGGTTATAGGTGAGGTAGACTAAATATGGGGTTAGTGGTGGCTAGAATAAACAATAGGTCAAAGCTTCTACAAGCCTTTAAGACTTGGCCTTCAATACTAGCTATTACATCCATAGTTTCGGGTACACTTTTGCTTCCCTTACTAAGTTTTAACTGGTTACTTATAGCAATAATAGTTCTAACACTCATAAGCTTAGGATTGTATATCTACTTCTACACTATAAGTTAGTTCTGAGGACCACAGATTGGTGGGAGAAGACAAGAATATAGCTGACCCTCTCATCTCGCTTAAAAACATAGTCTATTCATTCATCATCTTTAAACTGCTTGAGAGTGCTATTATAAACACAGGAAAAATATACGAGAACCCGATCCTAGGCGTAAGTTACTCGGTAGTGTTCCTACTCATAGTAACAAGTATGATTCATTGGTCAATTTCGGTTAAGAAATTACCGTATAAAGCAAACATTCTAGGCTATGTTAGATATACGGTCGATTTTATAGCAGCGTTTATGTATATAGGTCTCATAAACATCTTACCTGAATCAGGGAACACACTAGGTGCAACAAATCTAGTCTTCTGGATTGGTATGGTGTTCTTCGCATACTTTTTATGGGATGTAGTAAGGGTTCTTGAATACTATAAGGAGTACCGAAACGTCAAGCTTGCAAAAAACCTTGTGATAAGATCCATACCTAATGCCATGTTTGCGATTATTATACTTCTAATATACTGGGCGTTAATGGAAAAAATCTTTTCGGAAGGATACACAAGTGTATTTCTTGTATCAGTTCTCGCTCTTATACTGATATACCGATACATCAAGAACATGATTGAAAGGCCCAAGCCACCGTCATGATCTAAATCCTTTCGCAAAAACACTTGTTTTTAAATATGGGCAAATAATATGGGGCATGAATACGCGAGCAAGTCTAGAGGAACTAAGAAGAGTGCTTATTATTAAAGCCTATAAGATCTTATGCATTTCTTTTAATAACATAACTATATTATTACCTTTAGCAATAAGTCTCATACACGCTTTCTTTCTTCTTTTCCTATTGAAACAAGTTTTCTATCAGCTTATACTTAATACATTTAGCTTACGAACACATCATATAAGGGATTAAACTCTATTTCTTGCTTACGTCTCATACTGCGGTATTATATCTTTTTTCTTGATAAGGACTCGGGCTGCAAGCGTTTCAGAAGCATTAAATGGCCTAACCATGTCTCCGAGACACACCGGTAGCTGCCAATGCTTCCGAAGCATTCGCGTCGAGGAAAATGTTTCCGAGACACTAGCAGCCTGAGTTCTCTGGATATTTCATAACCTGGTATCATCTTTTCAGATTCGGTATCGATGTTATCAAGATTATTGCTACAATACCTATAGTTACTGTATATAGTATCAGCTGTTTCCATGGCTCTGCTACTTCGTTATAAAGCACTACACCAATAATTAAGAGAACAACCATCATCAAGAAACTTATTATTATGATTTTTACATCCTCTAACACTTTTCGCACCTAATAAAGTAGAATAAGATGAGAATCCTTTTATTTATTCAGCCATTTGTTGGACAACTTCAAGACTGAGCACATACATATATACGTTGGTGTAGGATATGGCGAGATTGTCCCATGAATTGGGATACAGGATTACAAAAATAATAATGGCTTATATAACCACCATAATGTTTTACGTTATCGGTACTGTGTATCTGCATGAAAAAGGTTACTTGGAATTAAGAGACGTGGTCAATGTAATAAACAATGCCTTTCTGCTGGTAATGTTTGCACTCCAGACATGGATAATAACATTAGAAGTAGTAACAGTCTTGAAAAAACAACATAGTTGAGCTCAGAGCATTTAAATACTCAGGCTCTTATCTTCAAGTGATCCCCATATATGAGCCTTCTATATTTTTTAATTAATGCATAGATAGGTTTAGGCATGTAGTTTCTACTACAACTATATGCTTCTTTAACGTTCTCCTTCAATATTTTCAGTAATCTTCTCGCCCTATGTTTGAGGTCGCGATATAGTAGATATTTCGAGAGACCATCCTGGTCTTGTATGTAGTAGGCCTTAGTAGGAGTCCTATAGACTAGATAGGTCTTCCATCTAGTCCTATTTATAGTCATGTACCCGGGACCAAATTTTTGAGCTAAGCTCTCCTGATACTCTGTTTTCCATTTATGTAATTTAGCAAACTCGTGGAGAATATCAATATAATGCTTCAATAATTTAAATAAGAGAAGAATCCTATATAGACAACTCTTTGTCAAAGGGTGAAGCCCCCTATTATCAATGAATCCGGCTACATGTAATGCGTTAATTATTGTTTTCAGATAGCTAGTTGGATAATCATTCATTGCTTTAAGGACTTTCTCCTCGCCTCTCCTATCAATAATATAGAGTATTTTGAGAAGCAGTTTAGGATCCTCAGAGTTTATTAATGTATTATAAAGATTAAAATTCTCGCTCATCATGTTCTACCTTTAAATCATATTGTCTAAGAACATAGCGGTATTGGTCCTCGCTTACCATTCCATTATGAAGAGATAATAGTAATGCTTTCTTCTTAACGTATTCTACGGCAAGCCTAAACGCTTGGCTGACTTCAGGTTTTAAGACATAGACAGCTCTTTTACCCATCCTTACCTTTGAAGCCAGGCCTTGAGCTACTAGTATCTTAAGTATCTTGTATACAAGAACATCGCTGACATGATACTTTTTTGCTATTTCTCTTGGAGATAAATGGTGAACAAGACCCTTTAGTACCTTAAACCTCTTAGGATTATGTACAGCGTAGAGAGCAAGTGCTACTACCTTACTAGGATATTCCTCGTTTCCCCAATACTCGGCAAGCTCTAGTATATTGCTGGCCATCACATTGCTCCAGGAAATAATTAAACAAGAGAACAGTATTAATACACTAGCATTATAATTTATTTTCTATCTATTTATATCGAAGACAAACGATAAATAACAAGCACAATACAAAACCTATGAAAGAGACATGTCATATAGTAGAAGACAGCTATATTATACATTCATAAAAAGACACAAGAGCGTTTTTAAGTAGAGATTCAAAGAGAATTTCGGTTATAGAATGGATAAGCAAATAAAACCAATATTAGAGAAAATACTTGAAGAATTGAAGGAGAAAACAAGATTCTATAACGTAAGACTCGTATTTTGCGGAGAATCCGGAAAGATGGGAATCATTTTTAAAGTAATTGATGATGCTACTATCTGCTATTATACCAGAGTATTCAAGTACATAGATGACCCAATAATATTGAGAGGCCTCATTGCCCATGAACTAGGCCACATAGCATGCAAGGATCATTTGTCGCACAGAATAGCTTCTAGGCCCATTCTACTAGTATTAGTGATGACTGCTGCCTTCTTCATAGTAAAGCACTTGTTATCGCTAATAGGCTTTGAACACGTATTAATCAACATAATACTAGGCCTAATTATACCACCCATAATAGGTAGCGTAATAATCCACTCAAACGAATACTGCGCAGACCTTTATGCTGCAAAAACCATAGGATACGAGAACCTACTCGAAGCATACAGAAGATTTGCACAAAGAAGCAGGAACGGCATGAAACTCATCGACATACTCTACCCAACAATAGATGACCGAATAACCTTCCTCAAGGAAAAATTCATGAAAGAACCATCTAAGAACCATTCTCTCTAAGAACTATCATTCTCTAATATATTATATATTCTAAATTCTAAGAACTAGTTCTTAGATATACACTAAGAACTAGGTTAGGAAAAACTGTCTTGCAGAAACTTATATTCCACGCTTTTCCTTAGGAAAAATCTCCTTGCAGAAACTTATATAACCATGCTTACATCAGAGTCTCTAGTGAGAGATAAAATCATAAAATAATTGAACATGGAAAAATCCACTTGCAGAAACTTAGCTTCTCTCTATAAAACTGATGTAAGTTTTTGCATGGATATTTTTCCTAAAACTTAGTTGGGAAAATTTCTCAATCAAAAACTTAGATTCTATCAAACGAGAAGTATTTGAGACATAGCAGGATCCTTAGAGAACACAGGCTGCTAGTGTCTCCGAAACACTAAGTGGACCATAGCATGCTTCCGAAGCATTAGCAGCATTCTCAGAGTCTCTAAGGCCTCTAAATGCAATATCTCAGGTATGCTAGGCGAGCCGATAAGTCTTGAACAAGGTAAGAACGTCTAGTGAAATGAAATAGTGATTTTCAATATCTCAATTCCATAATTGATTTTGTATTACTTGCTTCCCGATTTCCAAAGTTATTAGTAAGTTCTTATATTCGGAGATGGGGGCCTCACTCATCTTTATTAAATAGTCTATATTGTCAAATTTTACAATACCATTATGCCCCAGGTGATACAATATTAAAATAATCCAGTCTAGAAAATGTTTAGGTCTTGAAAAAATCTTTCCATTGCTTTTATGAAAACCTTGGCTATTGATTAGTTTATAGAATCGTGAGCTAAGGAATTGAAAGATATCTTGAAAAACGATACCTTGTATGAAATTGTTATATCTTAACTCTACTAATCTTAGGAGTATATTATAGCCTTGTCTAATGATGTTCTTTCGTATCTCTTTTGCTCTTTCATAAACGCCAGCTCTAAATTTATAGCCTATAAAGTAAATGAAAGTATGCGTATCGAGGTTTGTGATATTCCATGGACTATTGTTTAACTCATTTAATATGTAGTTCAATCTTTTTTCGAAATCCCTTCTTTGTAAAACTCTTTCGAGTGTTAAGTAAAACGTTAGTACTAGGTATTCTTCCCTTTGGGTAAGATTGGGAGAAGGTACTTCAGCAACGATTATTCGCATCTTTTCTCGTTTTGTTCGTCTATTCATCTTTATTATTTTCTTAAATTTTACATAGTATGCATGAGATTTGCTATTATTGTAGTATCTCACGGCTGTGGTCATAGCTTTGTATATCCTAGCGACTTGCAGCCAAGCATTACTCGTTGCAGTTTCGAAATTATTCGCTGCTAGCCTCATTTTTTACCCCTTTTTGATAAACATAGCCATTTCCATTGACAGTATTGACAGAGGGGTGAGAATTCGGGGGCTGGTGGCTTATTGTTTCTTAAGCTGGTCCAATAACTATGGGCTCTCTTCTTTAATTCATTCCATAACTTGTTGTCACGGTAATGCTTGAATACTTTTACGTTCCCCTTGTTCTTGTCTATGTATATTAGATACCCTATTTTGGCCTTGCCCACGT
>JALWGO010000170.1 GCA_027038805.1 Thermoprotei archaeon | reverse complement strand
CATCTCTTATTATTTCTACTCCATTCGGCTTCAATACCTGGATTGTAAATACCCCCTTTATTTTCACTTTCTTTATTGTTATATGCTTATCCGCTAGCTCTTTGAGAACCTTTGCCCACTCGTCTGATACACCCGCCTCCTTTAATGCTTCTATTCCTCTTAGTACGGCCTCCTCTAGGCCAGCATATATTTCACCATAATAATCTTCTAGTTTCCAACCTGCTTCCCTATAAGCTTCTTCTTTTGTTTTACCTAGCTTCTCCGCTGCTAATTCGAGTATTTTATCGGCTTTTACTGCACGTTTCCATTCAAGCATTTTCCTTCTTCTTTCCCCTTCTGTCACTCGTTTAAGTGATATATCTATTTGCTTACGTCTTCTATTTATTCTAATTACTTTCGCCACTATTTTCTGTCCTTCTCTAAGATAATCTTTTATATTGCGTATCCATCTAGAAGATACCTCGCTCCACGGTAGATAAGCTTCCATTCCCTCATATTCATCTAATGTTACATAAGCACCGTATTCGAAGACCTTCTTTATTGTACCTACTACTAGTTCGCCAACATCTGGTAACGGCTTACGCTTCATAACCATGAGTTCCACCGCATAGTCTAGTATCTACTCAACATTATTTAAAATATGCTGACAAAACACCTTGACCTTAGCCTGGATAGAGTAAAACTTGCCTCGTAGATGAAGATATCTATGGGTTTGTGGGAAATCTATTTTTCAGCCGAGCTCTCTAATAATGGTTCCGAGAATCTTAGCCTTACCGCCAGTAGGCTCCACGAGAATCCTACCACATACAAGGCATCTCGCGGGGAAACTTGAATGTGAGAACACTATTTGTTCGTTCTCGCAGTCTGGGCATCGGACTACTAAGAACTTGCTCCGAGGCATAGGTATTAGTATTTTCCTACGCTTGACCACGGCTGTGATCACCCTACGAGTTCTGCTTTCTTTAATCTAATTCCCCTACGGTGTAGAATGTATCCACATTTCATACATTTAAGCTTTAACACTACCTTCTTTGTAACCTTTGCGAATCTTTTTTGCTCGGGCTTCCTCTTGCTACCATAACCTTTCTGTTTTCTCTCATAACGACGCTGACCCTCCGATAATGTTCTCCTCTTACCATGCTTATATATCATTACGCTATGTACGGTGTGCGTCCTACACCTAGGGCAATATGTTCGTATCCTTTTAGGGATCTTCACTACCTTCTCCCTCGAATCAAACCCTTTTCCTATCCCCTCCAGACTAAGGTTAACAGCTACTTAAATACTTTAATCCTATAGATTTTAACAAACCCTAAGGATTCCAAGAGGACCGCTCTAAAAGCTTCTATTAACGTTATATTGTTTCTTCTTAGAATTCTACCATTATATTCGAATTCTTTCAATACCTTAACTAGTACTCTATTATACTCATCGTAGGGGGCTTTAACTCCTAGCGCTATATTATAGTATTCCTTAACAATATTATTAAGCGCATGTAAGAAAGATTTGTCAAAGGATAATTCTGGTTCTTTTCCTTCTAATGCTTTTTTAACACGTAGTAATCCTATATCTCTAATTATACTTAGGCTCTCGTCTAACACTATGCTACAAGTCTCTTTTCTCTCGGCTAGACATTTAAGTATAAATTCTCTAAATGATACCAGAGTATTAACCAGATTATTATATGTTATTTCTTGAGGCTTCTCCTCACGGAGTTCCCTCGATAACATTATTCTTAATTCTTCACTCAAAAGATCACCTCTGTATCCTTATTATCTTGCCTATACCTTTTAGTTCCAAGTATACTGCTAGGCCAAGTTCTAATGTGTGCGTTTTATGCTTTTCTAGGCTTATTTTTCTTCCAAGTATCTTTATGTTCTTCAATGATATATCTGGTGTAAATTTTGCTATTCCTCTAAATGGAGATAGTGACTCCAAAGAAGGTGAGAATATTGATAGTTTATTAATATCTATTTCTTTAACAATTAGCCCTGTTTTACCATTTAATGAGAAGGGTATTCTTACAAGTCTCTTTGTATCTATAGTGACTTTTTCATCAATAAATACTTTTGAGAGCTCTATAACCTCTGGCACTATATTCTCTATTTTGTTCATTATAGTTGAAGATGAAGGTTTTACCTCGCCAATAATGTAATTCTTTAACATATCATCTATATTAATTTCTAAAAGGGATTTCGAAATACGTCTCCTCCAACCATAATCATTTATCCTTGGTATTAGTGCTAGTCTGCGTGATCTTCCCCGAATTTCATTTACTAGTTTAAGGGATTCCATCTTTAAACCTATTCCTAATACATAGTCAACGATCTCTCTGCGTTCCTCTGATCCCATTCGAGCTAACTTATCATCAAGGTGAACATGAAGATGAAAACCCCTATGTCCCGAGAAATACACGTTTATATCATTTTTATTAAAGCCAAAGTCCTCAATGAGGATATCGGCTAAACGTAGTAATTGATCTAAACCTTTTACAAGACATTCATCGTCAATTATGGAAATCTTCTTTGTCTTTGCTCCGCAAACTGGGCACGTAGATGTGTCTCCTGTACCGTTGTGACCGTTAGGACATAGCCATATTTTTACTTCAGTACATCCTGGTATGTGGTCTGCATCTATATCAAATACTAGATCAGCACCCAACCATTTCTTAGATTCCATGTCTTTGAGTCCTGGGTTCTCGTATCTTGCAGATGAGTAGTATAGGTGCTTGGGTGTATTTTTTTCTATAAACGATGCCAAATCATCTATTTTTTGAAAACTTAAATGCCTTATATATGTGGACGAGTTAAACGGTTGTATAGCGAACTCCCTTAAGACAAAGTCTTCAGGTAACTTCAAGTGAGCCTTATGGTAGTATTCCCTAAATAGTTCTATTATTAATTTATTATTACTCAACTCTCGGTGCGACATAGAATCTCAGCCTAGCACCTTGGGGCATCTCGAATTCTACTTTACATGGCATATCAGTTGCAAAGGCCAATGATATTGTATCAGCTGCCTTTGAAGCACTGGTCATGTCTACAAAATAGTCTAGACTATAGCCAGCCTTTGATTCCTCCTCTACATTTAAATCTAAGAGACTGCCTCTTTCCATATCCATCATTATTTCGGCTTCAGCTATATCGCCCTTTGCAATTATCTTTAACTCATTGGATGTTGCCTCAAATATTACATCTTTACCTATAGGCTCTAGATCTTTTACTAAATCATTGAATGTATCACTAAGCATTCTTGCTTGAACCTTGAATTGAAGCTTGGCTTCTATGTCAGGCAGTTCTTCAGCAGTCAACGATAGCTGTGGTAGGATAAATTTCCTAGTACTCTTGCCTATAAAGGATATTGATAGCTTTGATCCAGAAGTCGATAATTCTAGTTGGTCATCTTTTACTGCGCGTCTCATAATCTTTGTTATGTCTTCAAAGTTTACTCCTATTTGCTCCTCTCTTTCTACTTCAAAAATATCGAAAGCTGTTGACGGTACATAGAAATCTATTAGTACGACATGTGATGGATCCATGGCTCTTAGACGTAGTCCATCCTGGTTTACAACAAATACTCCTTCTTCTATTATTTTTCCTATAGCAGATATTGTATACCTCCATATACGGGCATCAAAGAATAATAGCTTCAAGATTCCCACCTTCTTAAGACTTCCTTATTCCTTTCTAATATTATATTTTGGTTCCCTTAAATTCTTGTTGTACTCGTTATGTGTTAGATAAGAATACGTATACTGTACTCTCCTCAATGCTCTCTCTATATAGGTCTTCGAAGAGATATGCGGAGGTGTTCTAAAGTATGCTTCTAACAAGTCATCCATTGTTCGCTTAAGTACTCTAATTATTAATTCGTTTTCAGATAACTCGTCTTTAGGATTGCTAGGCATACTCTCTCCATACATATCCGCACTTAGTGCATTTAAAGAATCTTGTTGGCGGCTCATCTGCTCTCCTAGTCTGCACGAGCCAGTAATAGGCCTCATGGTTTCCGCATCTAGGACATGTTACATCTCTTGTTATTGGCAGTACCTTTGGCATCTTTGATTCATCAATTACTATTAATCTCTCCTTTTCTGTATGTCTTATTTTAGTTGTTAATTTGTAACCACTAATCTTATCATTTACTTTTGATGCTGTTGGATCTAATACATAGCCACATTTCGTACATACTAATACTGTTTTTCCATTCTTCTTTCGGGGAACCATTAGGCCTCCACATTTGGGGCAAAACATTACCATTTACCATTACCTCTCTCTATAATATAATACTAAGTTCTTATTACTTTACAGACTAACAAACTTATAATGCCAGAGGGATTAATTTATTTTATCACGCGTCTTTCTAAGATCTAGCAGACTTTCCATGAACTGATAAGTTAGTTTGGAGAATCCATTGTATAGTATCTCCTTATAAGGTTTATCAATTACTTCTTCTTTGCTAACTATAGCGATATTAGCTCTAATTGATATTAAATGGGCTAACCGTTTTGAATATTCCGTTAATGGTACTATAAATGATATTTCTCTAAACATTTTTTCTGATAAAATTTCCGAAACTATCTGATCCTCATCACCATCAGCAACTATTATCCCATCTAATGATAATAGACCTCTTGTAACAACTATAATACACGTATAATTTGATTCTGTTTTAGATAAAAGCATTAATCCTATTCTGGATTCTTTTTTAGGCTTTTTTACCCTCATATCCACTAAAAGCCCTTATGAATTCTTCTCTAAACTGCCTTGAGAGATCTCTTATTTCTCTAAGTGTTTCCTTTAAGACGTCGAGGGCTTTTACACTCCCATCAGTCATGATGGTGACAATGAGTCTTGGTATGAGGGGGTGCTCTATTCTATATGCAACATATGTTACTCCAGGCTTATCTTCAGCTAATTTAACTATTAGGTTGCCGATTGTATGGTCCTCGTCATGTATTATTAGTTCTAGCTCTGTATCCTCTAACTTCTTTACCTCGATTTTACCCATAGTCTAACCCTCTAACCCCCTATCCCTATCCTTAGTATTTATGTATTGCCTTAAAATCGTTGATAGTGCTTGTTCGAAATTTACTTTTGCTTTATATTTGTCTTCTTCTATTTCTTCTAAGATGTCTTTATCTTTAAGAACCTCTATTGTTTTATCAATGTTTTTATTTAGCAATATTGATGTAGTGACTATTATTTTCTTTGTATTTCTACCTATAGCCCTATATCTAAGCTCTTCTATTCTATCGGATATCATATTGGCAAGAGCGAATACTTCATTTTTACTAGCGTTAGTCTTTATTATTTCACCCTCTATTACCGCCTTGTATCCCTTAATTGATAATATTGTGACGAGAATGTCTGGAGGAAAGGTTCTATGTATATGCATTACAATGTATTTTACCGGTATATTTGATAACCCTTCTTCATCTTTCGAATAGGTGTTCATAAGCATTTGCTTGTATGTCTTTATCATAGACCAGACATGGTTTATTTCAGTTTTTAAACCAGTAACATGTATTTCTATCTTGTTATTTCTTATCCTATAATACATGTTATATGATGGAAGATTCTCCAATAATATTGATAAGAGTTCCCGACAGAAATCCTCGGAGGGACAGTTTATGACAAATTTCCTAGTAATTGGCATTCGTCCACCTAGATTATTCTTGTTTTAATCATATAATTTGACGCGAGTTTTCGCTTCTCAGTATTCCCGCATCTAGGACATACTAGTGTAGTAGAGTCTTTTCTAACTAATAGTTCACCGCATTTAGAACATGCTGCCGCAACGACACCAAGTGTCGGGTGTTTTGTTGAAAGTTGGAGCGGGGGTGTTTTATGGGATATAATCTTAGCTATTATTATATCTCCAGGCTTGAAGGCTTCTTCTAGGCTCTTTATGTATGTATGACTTGCCTGCGATAGATGTACTACTCCACTATATTTTCCTGAGAATAATTTACCGTCTTTATCTGCTAGAACATCTACAAATGCTATATCTTCTTTTACAGTATTTACAACTGCTAAAACAATCATTCCCGTTTTCGGTATGAAAGGTTTTCCATGAGGATGAATAATAGATATTTTTCTAAGAACCTTGTCTATTATCTTGTATCCTACTCTCGCAGACCTTATATCACCGTCAAGTGTATAGGTTCCATCTCCTGGAAAGAATTCCTCTATTACCGCTATTTTATCTGCTGGTAATACGAGTTCTTCTTTTTTGCTCACTGTTCCTCTCCTCAAAAACTACTCTCTGCTTCTTCTGAATCTCCAGTAATCAACCCTAATATAATATATCCTTCTCCTATGAGCTTCGTGTAATTGTCTTATTGGATAATTGTATGTCTTTATTATTTCACTAGAGAACCCTTTTTCACGTGCAAATCTTTTTATGAACGATCTATTCTTGTCGTTGCATAGATGGAGACTGTATACTGTCTCAGTTATTCTAAATGCTTTTTCTAAGAATACTGTATCGCTCGTCTTTGATCTTAAGCCGAAAGGCGGATTCATTATTACTGTATCAATTCTTCTGATATGGGTTTTCCTAATATCACTTAATATCGTATCATACATTAACATGATGTTGCCTTCTAATTTAGTAATCCTCCATGCGTTCTCGTCTAGTAGTAGTAATATTTCATAGTCTATATCTATTCCCACCGCATAGGATGCTCCAAGGAGAAGTGATCCGAGAAGTAGGCGGCCTGCTCCACACCCTAGGTCTGCTATCACTTTGTTTTCAACATCTCCTCTCATATATGCCTCCCATAGCATATCGGCTGCAATACTAGCTGGTGTAGTATATTGTTCGAGATATAGTTTGGGGGAAATGGGTTCCTCTATTTTCTGTAATAGTAGTTCTAGATCTCTTTTTAACAACTAGTTATTCACCAGGGAAAGATGTATCTCGACATATCTCCTGTAAGAATCATTAGTGTCTCCCCGGGTGTTAGAACTGGTTTCTCATAATCATATAGGTCGTCTATTGGTAGGCGGGGACATGATACTATGGTATAAGCGTCGATTTCTGGTAGGTCTATATTCCTAAGAATGTGCCTGTTTAATTCGTCTGCTATGAAAACATATGTCTTTATATCCTTGGTTCTCGCTTTCTCGGATAACACTTTCACTAGCCATGGACGATGTTGCCCTGGCTTGCCTCCGTCTATTATGCCCAGTGTTCTCGTATCAGTAGCTTTCATGAGTATTCCGTATCTCTTCATTAACAGTCTTCGACCCTCCTCCGTTATGTCAACAATTTTGTTCTCATAGGGATCTATTTTTACTACTCTCTTAGTTGTAGCTAAGTATACTCCTAGTGCATGAAACATTCCACCAGATATTATTGTGAAACAATCTACTTTGTCCCTGATACCTATTGCCGCAGAATATTCGCAACCAAGTACTTGTCCGCTCACCATTACATTATACTTCGGAGAACCTACAATGGGGTTGAAGCCATTAATTGAGAGAAAGTTCTTTAACTCACTTATGTTATGTGAGTGCTGGATCACAGAGAGAATGCCTACGTTCTTACACTTTATCTCCTTTAAATATTCTATTAGATTATTCAACAAGCTTGTACTTAGACTATATTTGTACTTTGCTTCTATAAATACTGTGTTAATCTTTGGCTTATACCAAGGGTACATATTATGTCCGATATGTACTAGGAGGTCAGCATTAATTCTTTTAGCGTGTTCTTCAGCTATATCGCATGCCCCATAAGTGGCTGATAACGATACGATTATCTCTATGTGTGGATGTTGCTTTTTGAGATAATCTACTATATGCTTATAGTATTTTTTAAGACCATTGGGAAGTTGAATTAAGATCCTCTTATGGTTGTTTTTGCCTATTGTTTCAGATAAATAGTCTAATTCAAAATCATATGGCGTGTCCATTATTTTTCCTACACTTCACGCTATCCGGCTACTGGTTTCCTCTTGTATTCGCGTATTACTATCCTTGTAGGTAGTGGTATCTTGGATCCACCTATTCTTAGAGCTTCTTTGGCATGTTGTAGGTGTTCTTTCCTTACTCTTATTTCTATTATTGCTTGCCCCGGATAGACTCTTGCTGCTGTTCCGACTGGTTTACCAAAAGCGTGTCTCATACCTTCTTGTAGACGGTCGGCTCCTGCAAATGCCATCATTTTATGCTCTCTTAGAACGTGGTGTGGATATACTCTTATCTTTAGGAAGTAGTTATCTTCGCCGACATTTGTTGCCATGTACTTGTGCGTCATTACTCTCGCAGCTTCTAGAGCGTTATGCCTTATTTGACCAGCTTCTATTACAACTAGCTCTACTACATAGTCGTATTCTCCCTTAATGTTACCCATTTCAAACTTAGTTATCTTTGGCGGCGGAACACCTGGGATATACTCCTTCCTAGTATAGGGTGGACCCGAGAAATGCGTATAGCATCTAGCCGGCTTCATGGGCATTCTTTATCTCCTCTCCCTGGCACTACTAGGGTCTTGGCTCTCTGATATGATTTTACGAGGCACTTATAAACTTATAGGGTTACTTTACTAAGCCCTATTCCTTCTCATATACTATTATTCTAGGATATAGTCCTCCATGCGCTACTTTTCTCTCATGTATCTTCCGTAATGTCATACTAGCTGCTTCTATTACTGCATCTACGTAATCGTATTCTGGTGTTATTATCGTTAGTTTTCCACCATATCTTAGCGTCTTGTATGCACTTAATATGAAGTCCTTATAGAGTTTTCTAATTGCTCTCGGATTACCTAGCCTTATACCATAGGGTGGATTCGTTATTATATGATCTACTATCTCGCTAACAGACCTCCCTATATTACGTGTATCGCCAAGAACGAATTTTATTTTACTTATTACTCCAGCTGCTATTGCATTCATTCTAGCCCCATTTAAGTGTCTACTATTTATATCCATGCAGATATTTGTAGTATTTTCAAAAGTTAAAGCGGCTTCTATTGGTATTGTACCACCACCACACATAGGATCAAGTAATATTTCCTTATCACGTATCCCGGATAATAAGATCATCGCTTTAGCTATTGTTGGTTTTAGTGCTGCTGGATGATCATATATACGGTAGCCTCGTCTATGGAGTGACAAGTCCCCCGTAAGAGAAATATACATGTACATTTCTTTTTCTATAACATCTACGTGTACAACTAGTTGCGGATAATCTAATTCTACTTTTGGAGGAAGACCGTATTTTGCCTTAACTGCCTCTATAACGGCTTCTCCCGCTTTCCTAGCTATATCGATCGAAGTATACTCGTGGCCTATTCCAGCCCTTTCAGCTCTTATTGCAAAGGTTGTATTTGGCGTAACATACTCTGCTATAGGGCTTGATATTATATTGCTTTTAATATCATTTAAACCATTTATATTTGTCCTAATTATCGCCTTACTAACTAGTAATCCGACTCTATGTGCTAGTGTTAATAATCTGGTTTTCTCCCATAGTCTGGATACTTCTCTTAGGCGGGCTACTACCCTGCCTTTACCTACTCTTATATCGCTACTTAGATATTCTTTTCCAAAAATATCTCTCAATTCTTGTTCAAGAAGATCCTCTATGCCGGGACTAGTTGTCACAATTATTTCTAGCAACTTTCTCAGCCATTAGCGATATTTTCCTCATAATGTATAGGATGTTGTGTGCTTCTGCATCACTTGGATTAGATTTATTAATTATTCTCTTAAAGCTCACATAAACCTTCTCTTTCCGACGCTCATCTCGTTCAAGTTTATCTACTATGCTTTTAAAATATTTTAGAATCAAGTCTATTGTTTCACGGGATGCTGGTTTGTACAAGCCTCCTCTTTCTACACTATGTTTTAAACCTTTATAGAGTTCGTAGAGGATTATGGCTACTGCGTGTGAAAGATTTAGTGTTGGATAGATAGGATTTGCGGGGATAGATACTAGGACGTCGCATTGAGATATTTCCTCACGTGTCAATCCCACACTTTCTCTTCCAAATACTACTGCTATTCTTTCCTTATTTCTAACCAGTTCTACTAGTTGCCAAGGGGTAATGGGATGCCGTAAAACATCTTTCTCTCCACCAACTATTGCAGAAGTGCATGCTGAAAACTCAACACCTTGCAGCGCGTCATATAATGTCTTAACAACTATTATTTTGTCTAGAACGTCTATAGCCTTAGCTGCAAATTCACGTGTTTTATCCGTTATCCTTGCTACGGGATCAACTAGGTATAATTCATCGGCATCAAAGTTCTTTACTAGTCTAGCAACCGACCCTACGTTTATTTCTCCTTCAGGCTGTACTAGTACCACTCTGATCTTAGTCTCCATTAATATACACCTTCTTTTATGCTACTTTCTCTAGTTTCGCACCATGTATTTTTTCATAGAAGAAATGTTTTGTTTTTAGTATTTTAGTATTGAATCCTATTTCTTTTAGTGCTCTTAGTGTTTCGTTTAATGGTGGTGGTTCTGGTATGATAATGTATATTCGTGTCTTGGAATTTATGTTTCTGTTCTGTAAGAGGGATT
Source organism: Thermoprotei archaeon (assembly GCA_027038805.1). Taxonomy (GTDB): domain Archaea; phylum Thermoproteota; class Thermoprotei_A; order Sulfolobales; family WANQ01; genus JALWGO01. The sequence continues at coordinate 341 of JALWGO010000170.1, read as the reverse complement.
CTAATACATTTAGTAGATTGTCTATTCCCTTTCTTCCTCCAAGCTCAGCTATATCATTATAGTCGTTAATGTATGGTTCTCCTATCAGGTACGGTGGATTATAAAGTATAATATCGAATATTATTCCCTCTCTAATACATGTAATAGAATCGCAATTTAATATCTCTGCTTTATTACTTAAATTATTTAGTTCTAGCGTCATATAGGTGTTTTCTGCAGCAATAGGGTTTATGTCTACTCCTATACCATATAATTCATAATTTCTTAATACATACGCGAGTACTATTCCAGTACCTGTGCCTATTTCTAGAACTTTACCTCCTTCAATGTTTAAATTACTG
>JALWGO010000169.1 GCA_027038805.1 Thermoprotei archaeon | reverse complement strand
GGACTAGTTAGTGATGATGCGGAATAGTATGCTTTTCCATTGCTTACTGCAAGGTATCCTAGAGTACCTGGTGGAGAAGCTACAGCTTTACCATTTATGAATGCCTTAGTTCTACCATTCTTCTTTGCTACAACCCATATACCTCTGTCTTCCAGCCAATCATATACTAGGTGCTCGGTTGGATGGTATTCATAGTAGTCGTGGTACTTGAACTCCGGCTCATACAGCTTGTCTTCTCCTATATCGTAGACGTATAGCTTGTTGCCCCCACTATAATTTGACTCAAAGAGAATCTTTCCCTCACGGATCATGGGGTTCTTGTTAACTGAGCCCTCCTTAGGAGTATACACTTTGTACTCATTTGATGATAGGTCATAGAAGAATAGCTCCTGGCTCTTCGGATTCTTGTGTAGAAGCCCGGCTCCAACCACTATGTCTCCATCTATATCGGTTGGAAACATTATAGTATCCAAGTCCATTAGCTTCTCATAGCTCCCTTTCCTAGCAAGGTATAATCCCATACCAGTAGCCGAAGCAGCAGAAAATACTAGTCTCTCACCATCCCAGACCATACCGAAAAATCTCATCGGAGGAGTATCCGCTAGCAACTCCTCTGCACCACCCTCAACACTCACGATGAAGGGCTTCTGTAACTCCATACCACGAGTAACATCACGCGTAAACACAACGTACTTTGACTTAGGAGTAGGCCTAGCTAAGCCATGAATAGGCTCTCTTGTAAGCCGGAGAGGCTTCTTCTCAACGGGGCTCATAGACCATAAGCTAAGCTCTCCCTCAACATTAGACACATACACAATCCTACCATGCGTAAAGCCGGCAACACTAATCATAGGCACTTTAACTAATTGTTCAAGCAATCTAATCTTATCAGTTAACTCCATACAAGAACACACCTCCACCCAGTTAAACCAACTATTCCTCCAGTTAAAACTAGCTATAAAACACTAAAATATATTAATGTAAGCAAAACATATCAGTCCTCCAGTAACGATAGCGATCTCTAACAACAACCCAATAGATAAACTCCTCGTAAACAAATAACACTACAAAAGCCCCCCTTATCTAAAAAGAGACCTTCAGAAAAGACCTCTAATACATAGGTTCCTAGGTGGTGTACAGGATTAATCTATGTGAGAAAATTAGAGAATTCTATGCGATAAGTTAATCAAGTTCTTAAAGAGAAACATAGGGTGGCGGATACTAGGTATCAGTGGTTGGAGGGAGCATTATATTGGAGGAGTATTTGATAGAGGTTGAGGAGCCTTTATTAGATGAGATCAATGCTATTGAAGTCTATAGAGAAGGTAAGAAGAAGGGTAAAATAGAACTACTTAAATTAGAAGACATTCTCCCAGATGCGTAATGTAGGGTTAGGTGGAACTATATCCGATAGAATAACCCTATGGCTTGATAATGGTCATCCCATTACGGTGAGGAGGGCTATGCATTGAATTCTATGGATGTTGAGAGGGCTAGAAGGATAGCGGAGGTGGTGTTGAGTAGATATTATGTTAGTCCTGGGTGGGTTAGAGAGTATAGTTTGTTTGAACTGTTAGTGGCTGTTATATTGTCTCAGCGGACTTATTGGAAGAATACTCGGAGAGCCTTGGAGAGGTTTAGGGAGAGGTTTAAGGATCCGAGAGATGTCGTGGAGGCAAGTGTAGAGGAGATTGCTGAGACTATAAAGCCAGCTGGACTCTACTGGGAGAAGGCTCGTGTAATAAAACAGTTGGCGTGGGAGGTTGTGAGTGGTAGAATAGTGTTAGAGGATATCGTGAAACTACCATACGATGAGGCTCGTAGGAAGCTATTGGAGATTAAAGGTATAGGGTTGAAGACGGCTGATGTGTTCTTAATGCTAGCTGGAGGACACCAGATCGTACCAGTAGATACTCATATTACTAGGATAGCTAAGAGGACGGGAATAGTTGATGAGAAAGCAGGATATGAGGAGATAAGACAAGTTCTCGAGGAAGCAGTTCGCCCAGAAGATAGGGGGAGACTACACTTAGCTCTCATATTGTTTGGTAGGAGTATTTGTAGGCCACGTAAACCGCGATGCAGGATATGTCCTATTAGAGGATATTGTAGCTACTGGTTGAGGAAAAAGGCTTAGACCTGGGTTCTTAGCCTCGGGTTGAAGATCTCGTCTACAGCATAGGAGAACAATATTAGGCTTGTCTGTAGTCCCACGATTGCTATTATTGGTGCGAGCATGTAGTGTATAGTGCTCAAGCTCATATAGGAGCCCTGAGTATAGGCATAGTTTAACATTACACCCCAGTTGAGTGTTGTTAACGGTAGTATTCCCAGGAAGTAGAGTCCAACAGAACCGTAGATCGCGCCCGTTGTAGCGAATATGAAGTTGATGGCAATAAAGCTCATGAGGTTGGGCATTATTTCTCTGAAAACAATATGCCATGTTGGGAGCCCAAGGGCTTTTGCTGCTTCTATGAATTCCCTCTCTTTTAACGAGAGTACTTGAGAGCGAATACTCCTAGCTAGTCCAGCCCAGGCAGTAATGCTTAGTAGTAAGCCTACAACCCATGGAGTAGCTGCTTTGATAACCGTTGCCAATACTATTAGTAGGGGTAGGCCGGGTATGGTCATAACGATATCGGTTATAGCCATTAGTACCGCGTCTACCTTCCCACCCTTAAAGCCAGCAACCATTCCAACCGTTATACCGATAAACGTTGTTATAAAGCCGGCTATGAAGGCTATCTGCAATACTATAGGAGCACCCCACACTATCTCCGCCCAGATATCAGCACCAAAATAATCACATCCAAGAGGATGCTCCAGTGAGGGAGGCCACTTCAAGAGGGTTGGAGGAGCATAGGGTTCACATACATATGTTTGCGGATACGGTACTATGAAGGGACCTATAAGAGCCATAAATATATAGAATAATAGGAGAATGAAGCCTACGAAAGCCTTCTTGTTCCGAATAAGTATTTTCCCCGGCACTATAATCCAGTCTTCTACAAAGCCCCTAACCATTTCCCCCAAGGTCATCTTAGCAGCAATCTTCTCCGACACGGGTTACTCACCCATACGACCACGCCTTATCCTGGGGTCAAGGAACCCGTAGAGTATATCAGCCAATAACGCCCCCGTTACCACCGCTATTACTATTATGTCGAAGGTCCCTATCATTAGGAACCAGTCACGATTCGTTATAGCCTGATAGAGCATCCACCCAACTCCAGGATACGCGAAAATATATTCTATGAATATTGAGCCCCCGAACATAAAGCCTAAGCTAAGCATGAAGGAGGTGAAGAGTGGGAGGATAGCGTTTCGTCCAACATATGTTACAGTTATCCTACGAGTTGGGAGCCCACGTGCCTTAGCATAGGTTATATAGTCTTCACCCAACACGCTTATCGTGCTCCCCCTCATTCCGAGGGCCCATCCACCCAAGTGGACTATAACCCACGTGGTAAT
>JALWGO010000168.1 GCA_027038805.1 Thermoprotei archaeon | reverse complement strand
TACCGTACCTAAACTTCCAGGGCACACCAACGGGAGTAGATATTAGAAAGGTAGTGGCTACAGGTATAACGCCAACAATAAACACTGGCATAGCACACAAGGAGCCGGGAATAGGACAGATAGGTGCGGGTATAGTAGTATTCCCTATAGATCACTTCAAGGCGGCACTTAGAAGATTTGCAGAGGTCTATGGAATATAAATATAAAGAATAAATACATAATACAAAATAACATTTCAATTTTTAATATAGATAACTATGATCTGAAAGGGCACTAATTTCTTGACAGAGCTTATTGCTAGTAAAATAGGTTCTCTATGGGTGCCATTCATTATCAAAGACAAGGTAATTATAGGTGAAGTTGTAAACGTATTCCGTAGGACAATTAATATAAAGGATACAAACAATATGCTTCTTTCAATTACAGCGTTAAACTATTCCTCTCCTATATATGTCAACATAGATTATGGCGATTACAATCAAAATTGGTCAGTAAACCTTCAAGAACATGTAAGACCATACGAGAGAGTCTTCTTCAGTAAACCATACATTATTATCGGCAAGCTGAGAATACGTACGAAATTACTTAGAGAAAAAATAGTTACTCCACATATTTGTAGTATTTGTGGTTTAATTAATAGTACTAGTATAAAGCAAGAGTTCAAAGACTTTCTAATGAACCTGTATAAGAGAATTAATTTTCTCATAAACATAATTGATAAACCAAACAATATTCTAGAACTAGTTGAAAAAATGAATATGGAAAAGAAAATATTTGATATAGTACGCGAGATTAAAAGATATGTTATTGAAAGAAACAATGTGCCTACACGGAAAATATATTCAATACTCGGATTAGGCTACGGAGTAACACCATCATCGGACGATTTTCTCAGCGGTTTACTTGGTGCAATTAATGTTTATCTAACATGTAATAATATAGAACCACTGATTCTAAATAAGAATTTAATCCTTGAGAAGACTAATTGGGTAAGCGGCTTCTTATTATATTATAATCATTTTGGATTATTTAATAACATTCTTGAAGGCTTCCTAGAAAGCATTTTCAGAATGAAATACGTGGATAGCTTGAACCTTTTCCTATCATTACTGTCTATTGGCCATACCTCTGGGTTAGATATGACTTTAGGTGTTTTGGCTGCTTTAGCAGTAATCCTAGAAGTTCTTCACGGGGAGATATTTATTGAAGAATATTTTGAGTTATTTTTTGAAAATTAATCGTAAAGTAATGTAAATAACTATTTATTATAGTACGCTTAATTACGAAATAAGTAAAACTTAAAAGCAAAGATAGAACCACTTATTCCACGTAGGTGTATTCTTATGGCATACCTATATCCGCCATCAAACAAAAAATGGAAGGCTAGAGCAGGTAACATTCTCGAAGAATTCGTTGAAAAAATAGAGAAAGAGGGTAAACCGAAATTCAATTGGACAAAATACGTTGACTGGTCAAACGTAAAAGTATATGATCTCTCCCAGCCCTTGAGCAATCTGACGCCACCATTCCCGACATACCCTCCATTTGAGTTCAAGTGGATCAAGGTAGTAACAGAGCATGGAGTACAAGCCCAGTACATACAGACGCCACTTCACATAGGCACACACATGGATGGACCACTACACTTTGATCCAGCGGGCTTGGATATTGGTAGCATCCCTATCGAGTACTGGATTAGCGAGGGAGTAATAATTGATATAAGCGATATGGTTGATGATTTAGGAATATACACGTCGGAAATGATTGAGAAGAGGGCAAAAGAATATAACCTAGAGATAAAGGAGGGAGACGTATTAGTGATATATACTGGCTATAGCAAGTACGCATGGTATCAGCCCGGAGCAGATACAGTAAGATACATGCTAAAGCATCCAGGCCCTAAGAAAGAGTTTGCAGACTGGCTGATCAAGAAGAAGATAAAGTGGACAGCCGTAGACGCTGTATCACAAGACCACCCACTAAACACTGTGATCAGGAGAGTGAGACCAGATATAGCAGAAGAATTCAAGAAGAAATATGGTGTATCAGTAGACGAAGCAATGCCATGGCCAGAGAACTACCAGTTAATGCACACATACCTATTCCCTAAGGGCATACTACATGTGGAGAATGCTGGTGGCGAAATAGAGCAAGTACTCAATAGAAGATGTGTGATCTCGGCATTCCCATTCAAATTCATGGGTGGCGAATCGGCATTCTGTAGACTAGTAGCATTCTGCTCTGACTAATCAAATAAGTCTTGATAGAGTAAGCGTTCTCTCTAAGACATCTTTTTTACTCTCCTCTCCTCTTATGCTTAAGCTGTAAGGTCTAGGTGATAACTAGTTGGCTATTGTGAAAAACTTCGTTAAAAAGAACTTTTATAGAGACTCAGTACAACTCCTACATTTAAGTGAAGAAGCTAAAAAGATAGAAGGGGTACTCGATGCAGCCATAGTTATGGGAACCGAGCTAAACAAGGAATTGTTAGAAAAGCAGGGATTACTAACAGAGGAAGGTAAAGCCGCAACAGATAATGACATGATTATAGCATTAAAGATTGAGGAAACAGCAAATATTGATGAGATATTGGAAAAGGTTGAAAAATTACTCACGGCACCGCCGGAAACGGCGGCAGAAACATATTATTATAGCTTGGAGTCAGCTTTAGACGCATTAAAAGACGCAAATATAGCAATTGTATCAATACCAGGGCAATACGCTAGAGATGTTGTGCTGAAATTACTAGAGAGAGATATACATGTACACCTATTCAGTGATCATGTACCACTAGAACATGAAATAGAGCTAAAGAAAATAGCATATGAGAAAGGACTACTAGTAATGGGTCCCGAAGCTGGTACAGCGATAATAAATGGAGTTGCCCTAGGCTTTGCTAATGTTGTAAACCGTGGGCCAATAGGAGTTGTTGCAGCGGCTGGTACGGGGCTTCAAGAATTTACTGTACTTGTGAGTCAAGCTGGCTCGGGTATCACGCAAGGTATAGGTGTTGGAGGCAGGGACGTTAAATCACCCGTAGGCGGATTAATGACTCTACTTTCAATTAAGGCTTTTGAAGCAGACCCCGAGACTAAGGTAGTTGCCATAGTCTCAAAGCCGCCTTCACCTGATGTACAGGATAAGATAATCAACTATATAATGGAGAATACTAAGAAGAAATATGTTACATGCTTTATCGGTGGCAAGACCTTCGAGATCCCGGAGAAGCTCAAGGGCAGATTAGTGCAAACGAAAACATTACACGCGGCAGCTCTTGAAGCAGTGAAACTAGTTGACGAGAAACTCTATGAGGAAGCTAAGAAGAAGTTATTCTTACCGAAGGAGGAAATAATAAAGATAGCGGAAGCAGAGATCGCAAAGCTTAGTGAGAAACAGAAGTATGTAAGAGGATTATTTACCGGAGGAACACTTACATTCGAAACACAAGTTATATTCAAAGAACTAATCGGTGATGTGTATTCTAACACTCCATTAAACCCAGAGTACCAGCTACCCGATGCACGTAAAAGCATTAAGCATACAGTAGTAGACCTAGGAGAAGAGGAATTCACAGCTGGTAGAGCACATCCAATGATAGATCCAACGATACGTTTACTGAGAATAGTAGATGAAGCAAAGGACCCCGAAGTTGCAGTGATATTATTGGACTTTGTAATAGGATATGGAAGTCATCCGGATCCAGCAACAGCGCATTTAGATGCAATAAAAGAAGCAAAGAAAATAGCTGAGGAGGACGGAAGACATTTAACAATACTAGCACATATAACTGGAACAGAAAAAGACCCACAAAATGCAAAGAAGCAGGAAGAAATATTGAGGAGTGCTGGTGTAATAGTCTTACCTACAAATGCATTAATGGCCCTAACAGCAGCTCTGATAGCTGAGAAGAAAATAGATGAAAAGAAAGTGGACAAGTTCTACAATGAATTCCTCGTAGGGAAATATTAAAGGGATCCATGAGGTGGAAGAGAAAATGGTTGAAAAAATACTCAAACTATTCAAATCAGATCTAAAGGTTATAAATATAGGATTAGAGTTCTTCTACAAATCATTGAAGGATCAAAATGTTAAAGCTGTACACGTGGTATGGCAGCCTCCGCCGAAGGTGGAGAAAGACCTCCAAGACATATTGAGCAAGATATTGTAAAAAAGGAAGATTTATTAACCTACAACATCTTTTTAAACTCATATCCAATAACACTATTATTGTGAACTATAATGCCTATAAGAGTACGTCTTCACGGACGATTAAAGGATCTTGTAGGCAAGGAAGAGATCGTCATAGATAAAGAGGTAAAAACTGTTAGGGAACTCTTGGAAGAACTGTTAAAACAGTTAGGTGAAAAAGCAAGAAAGGAATTCGAAGTAGAGAAACCAGAGGATCTATTACAGCCTAGGTCCAGACTCGTTATTCTAATAGATGGTTTTAGTATAAAACTACGTGGAGGATTAGACGCTCCTCTTTCTAATGTTAGAGAGGTTAATGTAGATAACATTGAAGTAATGGAATGGTTTGGTGGCGGGTAATTTAACTTATTTTGGAAATTCTGAAAATAAGTATTTCGCTGATAATATATTATCGTTATGCTTAAATAGTCTCTTGTAGGAATAGGTTATTTGTTTGTTAGTGACCTTATTTTGGGGAGATAAATGGGTTTGAAATATGTAGGTAAATCTATTCCTAGAATAGACAGAGAAAAAGTTGCTGGTGATGCCGAATACGCATATGATTTCACGTTGCCTGGAATGGTTTATGCGAAGCTTGTTGCTGCCCCCTATGCCCATGCGAAAATACTCAAAGTGAAATATGATGAAGCATTAAAGGTACCAGGCGTACTAGCCGTATTCACGGGAGCAGATTTCCCATTTAAGGTTGGCATTTATGCAGCCGACAGAGATGTTCTAGCCAGAGAAAAGGTACTATACTATGGTCATCCCGTAGCTGCAGTAGTAGCAGAGACCCTCGAGGCGGCGGAAAAAGCAGCAGAGCTAATAGAAGTTGAATACGAGCCCCTACCACCAGTTCTCGACGCATTAGAAGCTATGAAACCAGATGCTCCTCTAGTACACGAAAAACTACACGAGTATAAACACGCTCCCTTTATATACCCGAAGCCAGGGACAAACATAGCAACTTATTTGAAGCTTAGAAAAGGTAACATAGAGGAAGGATTCTCTAAAGCCGATGTAGTAGTTGAGAATACCTATTATGAGCCCCTAATAAGTCAAGGATACCTTGAAAACTGGGTTGGAATAGCAAGAGTGAAAAGTGATGGAACAGTAGAAATATGGTCAAGTCATCAATCACCTTTCGCAGTAAGAAACCTACTAGCAACATCTCTAGGTCTACCAATACATAAAGTAGTAGTACACCACATGTACCTTGGCGGAGGATTTGGAGGTAAAGCGGGCTTACTCTTAGAACACATACCAGTACTCTTCTCAATGAAACTTGGTGGTAGACCAGTAAGACTAGAATTAAACCGTGAAGAAAACTCCTTCTATATGGCACAGAGAGCAGGCTACTACTTCAAAATGAAGACGGGTGCAACAAAGGACGGCAAACTAGTTGCTCACTGGGGCGAGTACATCTTAGATGCTGGTGCATATGCAGACTATACGGTTAATATAGCTAGATCAGTGGGCTTGAAACCCTTTGGACCATTTGAGATTGAGCATGTTCACGTAGATTCTTATGCAGTTTACACGAATAAAGTACCTACAACAGCATTCCGTGGCTTCGGATTAATGGAGGTCCTCTTTGCTGCAGAGAGACAGATGGATCTACTAGCTAAGAAGCTTGGAATGGATCCCGTAGAATTCAGATTAAAGAACGTGCTGGTTCCCGGAAAATCATTGACGCATACGCAGGAAAGACTAAGAGAGGATGCAGGAGACCCTGCAGGAGCCATTAGAGAGGCAGCAAGGCTCATAGAGTGGGGTAAACCGCCTGAGCAGCCCAAAGAGCCCTGGAAGTTCCGTGGTAAAGGCTTTGCAGCCTTCTGGAAGGGTCCAGTACAGCCGTCTAATGCGGCAGCATCTGCTATAGTCAAGTTAAATGATGATGGCTCTGTTGACGTCCTAGTAGGAACGGGTGAAATGGGTCAGGGTACCATTACAGCCTTGGCACAGATAGTTGCAGAAGAGCTAGGCATACCTGTTGAGAAGATAAGAATAGCCCCAGAGAGAAGAACTGATATGGTAGCTTATACCTGGCAAACCGTTGGTAGTAGAGGTCTTTTCAGTGATGGACAAGCATTAATTAGAGCACTAGAGGATCTGAAGAGCCAGATAAGAAAGATAGCGGCTCAAGTCTTTAGAGTATTCGAAGATCAAATAGAGATAAGAGATGGAAAGGCATGCGTAGTAGGCGAGCCATGGGAGTGTATATCATTAGCTGAAATGGCTCTCGGCTATATGTATCCTAACGGAAACGCCATTGGAGGTCCATTAATAGGACGTGGGAGCCACGTGCCAGTAAGAAATACGATACCGGATCCAGAGACTGGAAAGAGCGTGCCAGCACCCTTCTATACCTTTGGTGCGGGTGCTGTTGAGGTCGAGGTTGATTTAATTAGTGGACGTGTTAAGGTTCTAAAAGCGGTAATGGTTCTAGACACACCAGCGATAAACCCAATGCTTGTTGCTGGACAAGTATATGGTGGAACTGTTATGGGAATCAATATTGCTTTAATAGAGGAGTTGAAGTTTGACGAGAATGGTAGATTATTGAACCCCAACTTCACTGAATATAAGGTTGCAAGAGCTGGAGATATACCCGACGAAATGATATTCAAGACTCTCGGAGTAGGCCAGAAAGATGCACCCTATGGAGCCAAAGGTGTAGGAGAACTAACAATGCTTCCATGGCCTGCAGCTGTAGCTAACGCGATAGCTAATGCTATTGGAGTAGAACTATATGAGTTGCCGATGAAGCCCGACAAGATAATAGAGGAAGTGAAGAAACAAAGACCTGAACTTCTTGAAAAAGTTAAAGAGGCATTAAAGATTAAAGGGTGATTAAAATGGCGGTTTCCAAGTCTGTAATAGTATTCCATACACTACTTCCCGAATTTGAATACTTTAGGCCAAAGACTCTGCAAGAGGCATTAGAACTGCTAGACAAGTATCAGGGAGACGCAAAAGTAATGGCAGGTGGAACCGGTCTACTATTCTTTATGAGACTGCGATGGATGCAAGCAAAGTATGTGATTGATATAAAGGGTATAAAAGAACTCCACACAATCAAATACGAAGAGGGTAAGGGTCTAACAGTTGGCGCAACAGTAACGTTAAGTGAGTTATTTGAGAACGAGATAGTCAAAAACAAGTATCCTATACTATGGGATGGTATAAGACAGTTAGCTGATATGCACATCAGAAATAGAGCAACACTTGTAGGCAATTTATGCTTTGGTATGCCGTCAGCAGATACTGCACCAGCATTACTTACATTAAAGGCTAAGTTAAATGTTGTAAGTGTTAATGGTACAAGAACTATTGAATTAAAGGACTTCTTTAAGGGAGAAGGAAAGACCGCACTCAAGCCTAACGAGATGGTAACGTCAGTGTTTATACCGGAGCCGCCGGAGGGAGCAAAAGGTAGATACCTAAAATTCGTACGAACAGCTGATGACGGACCGATAATGGGTATTGCAGTACTAGTTGCAAATCCAAGGGATCCCGCTAAACGTATCGTTAGAATAGCATTCTCGAATGTAGTGTCAACACCAATAATAATTGATGAAGTAGAGGAGTTATTCAAGCAAGATAAACCTCTAGGCGAATTAGCGGAGGAGGCGATAAAGCTCATAAAATCAAAGGTCACGCCGAAATCCGATGTAAGGGGATCCAGAGAACTTAGAGAGCATTTGATGGAATACGGAACAAGATATCTATTAAAAACACTAATTGAAGGGTGAGGATCATGGCAGAGAAGCTTATACCCATTACATTAAAAGTAAATGGTAGAGAATACAAGGTTGAGGTCAAGCCCAACGAGACACTACTATTCGTATTAAGGAACAAATTGAACATAAAGAGCGTTAAAGGATCATGCTATAGAGGAGAATGCGGTGTATGTACAGTATTATTAAACGGTAAACCAGTAAAATCATGTCTAGTATTAGCAGTAGAAGCTGATGGAGCCGAGATAACAACGTTAGAGGGATTAGCACCATTTGGGACTCTAGCACCGATACAGAAAGCCTTCCTAGAACACGGTGCATTCCAGTGTGGCTTCTGTACATCGGGCTTCATACTAACAGCTCACTGGCTCTTGACGCATAATCCTGATGCCACTGAAGAGGAGATAAAGGAGGCAATAAGCGGCCTGATATGTAGGTGTACAGGCTACAAGCAGATAATTGAGGCAATAAAGGCAGCAGCGAAATACTATAAACAAGACAAACAAAAACAATAACATATTTACATCAAATAATATAAATTAATTACTTTTTTATTAATTGCATTACTTTTAAGTTCTTAGGTAATATAGTTACTGATTAGAGAGGGCAATATTACTATTGATTATAGATATATTATATATAATCACTATATTTTATGGTTCAAAAGAGTACAGTATTATTTAAATTCCACAGAAAAGTTTTTCTCTACGGGTGAACCTTTGCCTCGGGTTATCCCTCCGCTAGAAGAATTAACACCAGAGAAGTTTAAGGAAACTTTTAGGAAAATAATTGAGGTAAAGAGAAAAGCAGGATTAGTAGCATTAAGAGATAATCCTCCAGACTTATTCGAGAGAGCTAAAATGTATGGTACAAGATATAAGAATGGCTCATGGAATTGGGCGTCTAATATATGGAGCAGGTCTGCAGCTAATACTGTAGTTATAGAAAAAGACGATGAGTTAAAGTATGAGCACAAGCTTCTCATGCTAAGAGTACTCGAGCATATACTGGCTCAAGGTCCATTAATAAAAGTTGACGGCTATGTAGGTAAACCAGGTACAAAAGTACAAATGCACGCAGCAGTTTATGTTGACCCGCAATTCCCCGATATAGCGTATCGTTGGAGCCAACTAGTCTTCCCCGCACCTCCCGACGAGAAACCTGATGTAGAGGTCTTCGTGATACCCCACTATCTCGGTAATCCAAAGATACCTGGAACAGACCGTATGTTAATGGTTATGAGATTCCCTCATCACAACTTCACTATAATAACAGTGTCGTCATATCAGGGAGAGGTTAAGAAAGCCGTTCTAACACACTGGATATTCCATGTCTACAAACGTGGTTGTACTGGTGAACATGCCTCTCTTAGAGAGTTCTCTGTTAAAACAGTTGACGGAAAATGGAAACGTGTAGTAATGTCTGTATGGGGGCTAACTGGGACGGGTAAGTCAACTCATGGGTTATACGTGTGGACTCCTCAAAACGCTAAAGTATACATTGAACAATTCGGCATCAATCCATTAGACTACGTGAAAGACCAGGTAATAAAGAATGATGACATAGTAGCAGTCTGTGAGGACCGTGTGATAGGATCCGAGAGAGGATCATGGACTAAAACAGAAGATCTAACACCAGAACAAGTAGCCATGTGGAATGCAGCGACAAGTCCAAGAGCATTACACGAAAACACCGAGTTCGATGAAAACGGGTATCCAAGCTTTAAGGGAGAACTATTCCAATACTTTGGCAGACCAAACCGTAACTCGCGTAGCGTGCTTTACCTAGAAGACACTGGCTACTTTGACGGCGACGTTGCTTCCAGTGGGCCGCTCAATACAGCAATATTCCTATCACCAGGATACTTTACCGATTATGCTTGGGTAAAGATTGTTGATCCAGCTCTAGCTGCAAAAGTACTAGCTGATGGAAGAACAATTGGTCATCCCGCACAAGCTAAAGAAGTTGTAGGAAAGGTTAGATACGTAGCCCGCTACGCTAAACCCTTCACGATGGGAGTAACAAATACTGCTCATGTCGTAAGATTCTACGAGTACCTAAAGAAGAGAATAGAAAAAGGCAACCCCATAGAAGTATACCAGTTCAATACTACAGGTAGGATAATAGCGAAATATAAATGGGTTGAAAAGAAATTAGGAGACAAAACAATAATGGCTCCTGAACCAATACTAGTGGAAAAGAATGGAATACCAAAAGCAGTTGGAGGAACAAGACCAACAATAGAGGAAACAGAACTCTTCATACTTCAAGCAACTAGAGGGGCAGTAAAATACAAGCCTCATCCAGTCTGGGGTGAGAAAGTACTAGTGCCAGCAGAGGTACCAGGAATAAGCCAGGAAAGACTCAAAGAACTAGACCCGACAACCTATGTGTCCATGGAGGAGTTCAAAGCACTCCTAAAAGCACAGATAGAGGAAAGCAAGTACTGGTTAGATAGAGACGTACCAGGTCTCCCACCAGAAATATATCACGCTATGGATTTTGAAGACTAAAGTTTACATAGATACAATCTTTTTCTTCAATTAAATACATTTATATAAACACTTGTATAAAGTTAGAGGATTCTAACCAGTAGACGAGAGGCGATCATAGTGGATATTAGTGCCATAATACTTGCTGCTGGACAAGGTAAGCGTCTACAAAAAATAAGCCAAGGAAAGCCCAAGTTTCTAGTACAAGTTAAAATGAAACCACTACTTGCTTATCCAATAAGAGTACTAGAAAAAGCAGGCGCTAACAATATTGTAGTTGTTGTTCCAGGAGGATGGATTAATGAAGCTATCCAAATACTGCAGGATATCAGCAAATATAATGTGATGGTTATCGAGAATAGTAGGTTCTGGAGAGAAAACGGTTATAGTCTCTTCCTAGCGTTAAGACAATTATATGGTAAAAGCGATATAATAGTTATCTCAATGGTAGACCACTTATATACTATGAGAATAGTTTCAAGAATATTATCAACTATAGAAACTAGTAAGGATGCATTGTTCGTAGTAGGTGGTGATTCTAGAGCATTATTTATAGATCATAGTGAAGCAACTAAAATATTAGCAGATGATAAT
>JALWGO010000167.1 GCA_027038805.1 Thermoprotei archaeon | reverse complement strand
TACTATTATGTGTGGAGGAATGGAAAATACTATTATAATGGGAAATGGCTTAATCCTACCATAAGAAACGAGACCATATTGGTTAGATATGGGAACCACTATATTACCAAGAATATAACTGTTATGGAGACCGTTCACGGACCAATAATAGATAATGAAAACAAGATAGCCGTATCATGGACAGGCTTAAACATGCTAACAGACATGCTTGCCTTCTACTATGCAAGCACTAGTAGAAGCATATATGATGTATTGAACGCATTCAAGAAATACTATATTGCTCCTCCACAAAACCTTGTAGCCGCTGATAGTAATGGCAATATAGCGTATCTACTTGTCGGTAGCATCCCCATCAGGAAAGGCGCTGTACTCGAAATAGACGGTAAGGTTATCGTTAATAGAGGATTCCTACCATTCAATGGAAGCAATAATGAAGGATTATGGAAGACGTGGATACCGCCAGACGAAATGCCTCACCTCATAAATCCAGCAAAGGGATTCATCGCTACCGCTAATAATAAACCAGTTGATCTCTCAAAATACCCATACTATCTGGGATGGCACTGGCTTGACAGGTATAGATACGAACGCATTGTCGAGTATATTAGCGAGAAGAAACCATTAAGTGATGGAGACATGATGAATCTTCAACATGATGTAAAGTCTAAAGCAGCTGAAATACTATTACCATTAATGATAAAGCTTCTCATGAGAAAATCATTAAGCGGCGAATTATATGATGCCGTTAGGATGCTTGAATCATGGAACTATGTAATGGATAAAGACCGTGCGGAGCCAGCAGTATTTACTTTATGGCTAATGAACCTTCACAAGGATCTCTGGGGAGACGAGCTAGCTAAAGCCAATATAAGTGATGAAACCTTCCTAACACTAGAGTTTACCGAGCTAGTACTCCGTAGAGAACTAGGAAACCCCGGCTCTATGAGGAAATGGGTTGGAGGAGACATAAGCAGTTTACTAGAAGAATCATTGAGGAAAGCATTAAACCAGATAGAAGAAATGGGCGGGAAGAAATGGTATGATACCAAGTGGGGTGAAATCCACTACTATGTCTTCGAACATCCTCTTGGAAAATATATTAGTGGGTTCAATTATCCAAGCCTACCAGCACCAGGAGGCTTCTATACAGTTAATGTGGCTCCATGGCTTAGGGTCACTATAGGTCCCAGCCTTAGAGCAGTCTTTGAAATGAGTGGCGATAAGTCTCTAGCAATAATTCCCGGAGGAAATAGTGGGATACCGTTCTCACGGCATTATAGTGATCAGCTTGAGGGATGGTATACAGGAATATACCTTGTAGTCTGGTTACCTACGAGTTATCCTACTGGTGAAAAACTAATATTGAGACCATAGTCTACTATTTTCGGATTACTAAAATAGTATTATTTCAGCTATATGAGATGTTGAGCATATAATGTGTCCTAGTTGTACCACGGTCCAATGTCACATCGACAACATATTGCCCTACTTGCAAGTTCCTCAATACTATTATACCGACATATAGGTTGTCCTTTGGTACGACTTGTATACAGTAGTCTGCTGTAGAGTACTTTTGTATAGTTAAGCTAATTTTACCATCACTAGCGTTACCGTCATTTACTATTACTTTATACATAGTGCAAGGTGTTCCCCTTGGGAGCATTATCACTATAGCTGGATCATATGCTTGTGGGATACTAATACTTATGTTTGAAGACACTTGTATTCCTTCAGTAATTAATTGGTTTAACTTACTCATTATATCTTCTATTGCTATATCCTTCGGTACTTTCAATAATATCATTGGCTTTGGGGCCTTTCCACCAATTAATCCAAAGGATGTCGCGGTAGAATATACTTGCACGTTTCCCACCGTAAAGTTTTCACCCTTCGTTTCCTCGGAGATTGTTGTAGTGGTTGTTGTCTTAGGGGGTTGAGGTGGAAGAGTAGTTACCGTTACTGTCTTTATTATTGTTACTGGTATAGTAGTTGTTACTGTAGCCGTAGTAGTTTTTACCAGTGTAGCAGTACTTGTAACATTACTACCCGCTGTTATAGTTATTGTTGAATACTTTGTTACTGTTGTTGTTTCAGTGAGAGTCGTAGTTGTAGTGTTACTCTGCGATACTATATGATTGTATAATAATACTCCTCCTACAACCACGGCTATTACAACAACCATTACTATTATTGGAGTTATCCTGGCTCCAAGATACATTTTAGATCACCTGCCTACTCTAATACTTATACTAAGTGTTATGCGTATTAAGATCTAACCCGTCGAACAATTAGAACTGTTACGGCAGGGAGAACTCGAAAGATATGTACATTATTTTCATATTATTCTCCCCAGTGTTCTACTTCTTCCTCAATGTATTCCCCACGCTTTCTTGGGGCAAGTGCTAGGGCGAAGATCATTGCTGAAGCAGTTGTAGCAATCGCAGAGGCTATAACGGGTATCATATTGTATGGAAACATTATCTCAAGATACCTAACTGTTTCCACGGATGCATTAATCCAGTAGTAATAGTATACTATTAACGGTGCTAGTACTCCAGCTCCAATGCTTATTATAATTGTAGACTTAAACTTCACTCTACCCAAAGCTATGAATAATCCCAGCAATATTGAGGCAACTAATATACCTATGAGTCCCATGATTAAATATGATGCCGTAAGCCATAGTGATATGCCTATTAGAAGCATTAATCCTATACGGTAGGGTTGTTCGAATCTATACGATAATAATGATTCATATAGTAAGTCTCTACGATATACAAAGAATACTGTTGAGGAAGCTATTATTGCTGCAATGGGTGTCACTTGTACCGAGTAGAAACTATATTGTGTCCTATTACCTATTAAGAATAACGCTGTAAACATCATTATTGGTACCCAAAACCACGCTAGAATACTGCCAGCTCCCTTAAGCTTCTCCTTCCACGCAAGCGGGATCAAGATAATAGTTAGGGGTATGGTCAATAACATTAAGGGAGGACTAGGATTAGCGGCTAAGTTGGGATTATAGTTTAGCGGAAAGGAATTTCGTGCTAGAAACCAGTCCCAGGGATTTGCTACTGGAGGACCACCGGGAGGTCTTGATTGCGTGTGCCAGCTTAGAGCCCAGAGCTGCAGGTCTATCCACTTCATGACCCCTCCTTCATATATTATCAAGGGTACATTAACTACAAGATACACCAGGAGGGGTATAACTATAACATATACGAATAGTTTTATATTACTCACTTTCCGGTTACGCCAAGCTGATATTATAGTACTGAGCACGTGATAGAATCCATTCATTTTAACTGACCCGGCTAATCCCACCATTATGCCAGTATACATATACTTTGACTTGACCGCGAAGTATAAGGCTAGGATAGAGAATAATGCAACATATATGTCAAGCATTGCAACCATGCTCATAGCCCTAGTAACGGGTTCTATGAAAACTATTACTGCTGCAAGAAGGCCAGCAGCCTCATTGAATAC
>JALWGO010000166.1 GCA_027038805.1 Thermoprotei archaeon | reverse complement strand
CATATCACGTGTAATAGTATCTAAGAGTTTCTCATTGAATCCCTCTGGTAGAAGGATAGTTGTGGAAACCCATAGAGGCCTAGCACCTCGAACAGCGATATCATTGCAGGCAATGTTTACTGCAAGCCATCCGAGTCTCTCAACTGCTTCGGTAATGGGATCACTATGTACTACTAATACCCTATCACCCATGTCTATTATAGCGGCATCAACCCCTATACCTGGTCCCTGCAATACCTCTCTCCGCCTATATCCTATCCTATTGAAAACGTATTTTTCCATGGAATCGTATCTAAGTTTACCTGTCAACTAGGAACCACCCATACTGGTTTCAAAATTAGGTGCGTGTAGACAATTAAATAAAAGCGTATAAAAACGATGGGGCTATGAGAGATATAATAATAGCTTACCTGGGAGTCGCTACAACTGTAGTATTAGTAGTGTTTGTCTGAGTACCAGGCTGTTGTGGTATCTGGGCTTGTGTCTGCTGTATGTTGCTTGCTCCGATAAACTTGTATAGGAATACTATAATGTATACTGGCTTCATGTTATTACTATTGTATCCTGCTACATCATAGGTCACGTATTCTGGTGTAAAGTACCTTAGAACGGGTCTTGGAACTATTTTTATCTGACCAGTCATGGGATTAATCATTGCAGCCTTCTTGCCAAGGTCATAGATACTGTCTATTGCTAACTTGTATAAGAGTGGTAATTGATCGCTTGGTAGGTCGAATTTTGGCGTAAGGGCACCGTATTGTGGATGCACATACCAGTACTGTGGCAGTATTTTCTGGAAGAACTGTAATCTATACTCGTAGAGGTCTGCGGGCTTAGGTCCATTGGGACCGTGTTTTATGAACAGCATTGCTATACTCTTACCCATGTCTCCCTGATTTGGTAGTATTAGCCATGTATCGTTACCCATGTCTTGGGCATAGAAATATGCTAGTACGAAGGTCTTATTGGGTTTGAGGTGGAAGTATTTCTCCATGTATTCTACGGCTTCAGTCTCATTACTCATCAATATATGTGCTAACAGCCAGATCTGAGTAGTATTACATGTTGCTCCATCAGCTAGGCTCGCCCTACCAGTATAAACGCTTATCCAGTACCCATAGTCCCACCATGCAACGATAACTGAATCCTTGGGTGTATATTCTTTTATGTAGTCAAGCATATTCCACCAAGCCTTACCGTAGACGTTTAAGCTCATATCTGATTGATACCTACTAGCGAATGTTAGTATAGCTGAATGCGGTATTAGAAGCAGTACTGATACTAAGACGAATACTGCCCCCAGCTTCTCAATACTAGACATCTTAGACAGCGCAGCCCTAGACGATGGGCTTAGTACGTCAAGAGCCCAGTCAATTAACGCTAGTGCTAGTGGTGCAAAGAATGCTAGGCTTATTTCTGATAGGTAAGCCATATTATAGTATAGATATAACATTATTGGACCAGTAATGAATATGAATAACCATTTCTCATTAGGTTTAGTTATAAGCCTATATAATACATATATGACTCCGAAGATCGATAGGACGAAGGCTATACTGCTCTCAAGAGTCATTTCTGTTAGAGTTCTACCAGCGTGCTCTGCTACAGTAGCTACAATAGGTTTAACGTCTACTCGTATACCTAGAGCATATATTACTCTACTGGGGATTTCTATGAATCCTAATGCTAATGCGGCGGCACCTGCAGCTCCAATGGCTAGTAGTGTGTATAGATAGTATTTCTTGTTGTCAAGTATTGTGGAGATGTATACTAGTACTAGGCTTAATGCTAAGGCCAGCACTACTTTGGTCTTGAGAAATGCTGCTGGTACACCATAGGCTAGTCCAACACCGTAGGCTGATGCTACTAGAACTGTAAGTGTTATGAGATCTTTATTGTCTATTTTTCTCACGAAGGGTAGAAGGGCTAGGTGTAGGGCAAGTAGTGTAAAGATGAAGATATAGCCTCCCCAGAACCAGAAGGTTAATCCGACAAGTATACCTGCTACTAAACCGTCAACCCAGCTCTTTCTTCTAAGGGCTCTTAAGTAGAAGTATGTTCCAAACAACATTAGGGCGACGCCATATCCTTGTTTCTCTATGAATCCAGCGAAGCTTCTAGCCGTACCTGAGATTAGTGTCGCCATGAAGGCGGCGAAGATCAATCCTATTACGTCACTTTTCCATTCTTTACCATTAAATAATTCCTTGCCCAAGAAGAAGGCTCCTATAATCGCTATTATACCGAAGAATACTGGTGTGACAGCCGCCCACTGCATAACATTAAGTCCTAATGCTTTCCCAATAGGATATGTTATAGCTGCGAACATTGGTACACCGGGGTGCTCGGTCCTCGTGAAGTCTCTACCATAAGGATACCAGAAGATATGTGTATCCGGATTCGCTTGTGTCAGACTCCACCATGAACCTATTCCGTGTTCAACTAGATACTTTGTAAGCCAATACTCTATCCAGGGGTCATTACCCATCAATAATATCTGGCCACTCCTCAATACTGGAGCCAACATGTTCAAGGCTCCAACAACAACTATTATAGTGAGGGCTCCGTAGACGAGGATTTTCCATGTAGTCTTCCTCATATACTACGCCTCCAATACGTCAATACTTAATTATTCTCTGAGGCAAATATTGGTATGGGGGAGCCTATAACTCTTCCCCTAAAAAACAAAGGTATATTAAAGGATGGCCTACATTGCCATACATTATCCCTCGTACAGTCATATATGACTCAGATAAAGAGATCCTCTCCCACTGGCTAATAGAAGAAGGCGGGGATATCGCAGTAATAGTAGACGATATAGGGTCTTCAAACAGTATAGCGGGCTTCCTGGCCCGTAGGCTACAAGCCAGTATCGTTAAAGTTGGGACACCTGTATCATCTAATACTAATATAATTGTAGCTGTGGGCGGATGGCTTAGTGTTAACTGGAGCAAATATCTAGCATGTAATAGGCTTGCTGGAAACATAGGACTGCTAGGGGTTAGCGAATACCGGGAAAAGGCAAAGATTATATCGATACCTCTAAGAGATATAAGATTCAATTATATTCCACGGCTACTATCAATGATTCCCTCTCCAAGCATAATAGAGCATCCATGCACTCTTCCCCACGAAGTATTATTAATATCCCCTATTCTAGAGAAAACGTACTGCATCTCTGAAGCTACAGCATTATCGGAGATTTTAGGAGAGGAAATAAAACTAGACGAACCCTGGTCCAAGCCTAACACATTAGTGAAACTATACAGTGAGGCCCTTGGACTAATAGATGCTATAGCTGAAGCATTAACATTACTATTAGGTGTAAGCTATACCTCAAGCCTCCTCTCATCAATAATAGCGTCTATAAGAAATAGTGCTTTCAAACCGAAGGGATTCCTAGAACAAAAACCTCTTGAAACATTACTAAGGAATTGTCCGCCCTCAGAAATAAGAATAGACAGCACAGAGGAACTCTATAGAAAAGTAGAAGAAATAGTATTTAGAAGTCTAAGCA
>JALWGO010000165.1 GCA_027038805.1 Thermoprotei archaeon | reverse complement strand
TAGTAGGATATGCCCACAGTGTAGGACTTCAAGTAGAAGAGCCACCAATAACAACAATATTACCCAAAGACCGCTTCGTCGAAGTAAAACCAAATATGACTCTGGCCTTCATACATGCGCCAATACTAATAGAAGGACTAGGACAAATAAAACACGAAGACACATTCATAGTAAGAGAAGACGGGTTCCTCGAAAATGTTACTGTTCATTAACGTAAATTAAATAAAGCCTTATGTCACAGTCTGTAGTTAAAATTAGTTTTATATTGAATTCTCTTTGAATATTCGTTTCATGTAGGATTTTATTTATCAACATTCTTAGATCATTTTGGTTAAGCCTAGTTATAAGATAAATTTGAGATTTTGAAGAATTCAAGATATCAGATATTTTTTCCATTATCGTCTTTTCATTAGGTCTAAATCCTAACAGGTACACGAAACTAGGCTCTCTAATATATAAGTGTAGTAAATTATATAATGTTGTGTCTTCGACGACCACTATTATATTTGTTTCCTCATTTAATGCTCTTGAAATGTTCTTCATACAATTATATAAGGCGGGATCAATAGGTCTTAGGGGCCATGGAAAACCATTTAATCCACAACAATCAAAAGCTCCATTGTTTACGAGCCTAATAGGTGAGGAATAAAGATATCCTAAAGGTATAGAAACGTATACCAATCCTAGACTTAAATATACTATTAAAAATAGTGCCAATGCTGCTCTTGAATATACTCGCCAGCCTACTATAGCTAATGGAAATAATAGGGCTACTAGTAATGTTATTGCCCTATGAGGAATAGGAAAAGAGAAGTATGGGCACAAAAAAGGAGAGATAAATAATAGTAATAGTGTTACAGTAATAATATTGTATTCAACATTGATCTTTTTCATAAATTTTATTGCTGGTATTAAACCTACAAGAAACATAAGTGTCCATCCTATAACGAGGTTTATTGTTTTTGGCCAATACCATCGGCCTATTAAAACACTGCTAACTGGAAGCTGTGGGTATGAGGGTTTCCAAATATACCATAAAAGTATTGATACAGATAGGATAAAAACTAAGATATATGGAACTACTCTTCTTATCATTTTTCTATTCTTATATATTTCATAAAGAGACAATATTGTTGCCAATAGTGCTGTAATCTCGTAAGCAGCTGACATTGCCAGCAATGATAAGGTGCTACCTAATAAAGATTCTCTAGCAGAAAGTATAAGAAATATTAATAGTGTAACAAGTCCTAGCATGTGTCTTGCCCATTGCTGAGAAGATCCTAAAACAGCTATGTTTAGTGCAGTTGATAACCCGGCTACTAAGGCTAATTGTCTTGAAGTTTTTAAGACTTTATTTACATAAATTGCTGAAAGCATTGATATTAATCCTATCATTACGGGCTCCCATATCTTCATAATCAACCAGGGATCTATTATTCGAATAAATGGAGATAACACGATAGCCATCAGTGGAGGTATATTACGTAGACTACCCATCCAGAAATATGGTTTAAAAGGATTCATCTGTATTGCGTAATCTCGTAAATAGCTTATGTATTCAACAGTATCCCAGCCAATGGGTAAAGGCCATGTGTAGATTTCAGGCAGTAATCTCAATATAAATGCTATTATAAAGGCTGTTACAATGAATTGTTTTATTAGTAATCTCTTTATTTTTGCTATACTTATAGCTATATTTCTTATAGTGTAAATGCAATTTGGTTTTTCTTTAATTGACTCAAGGGATCTCTCTAAAAATAAGTACAATGTTTGAGCAATTAAAATCGTTAGACCTCCGCTCAGTATTAGTGATTGTAAAAAAAGGGTTTGCTGTAGGCTGGTAGACGGGCATAGAGGTGGCGCATAAAAATTATATAAATACTCAATATAAAGAGTGGCTCCTAATCTTCCTATAACGGTCATAATTATTCCAATTATCTCTACAACAATCAGTGGTAGCAATTTATGCGTTTTATTATATAGTAATACATCGGATAAACCTCCTGTTACAATTAATATAGTTGAAAGCCAGGTAAATATTTCGAAAATATAAGGATAATTATTAGGACTTGTTACAATTAATCCGAATACATATATTATTATTCCTAGCACTATAAATAAAAATCTAAACCTATGCACTCTTAGTATTGCTGCATCTATGGGCAGCCATCTCCCCAATTTATCTCATAATAAATCCTTAATTTAAATATTATAATTATCATTTTCTATACTAGTAATAATAGGAGAGTTAAAATATCTTAATAGACTATAGACTCCAAAATGAGATAAATTTATGATGGTATTAATCTTGTATTATTTAATTAAAAATTTGTTCATCGAAGACTTTAAACATACTTGTAAAAAGATATTGTCGTAGTCGTATTGGTATGTAGTGTTTCCAGCTAAGTTCTGGATATTAGCGGCTTCTCTTTTCTTATGGTAAACACTCCAAATGTCTAAATATGACATTTTGTCTAGATATACTTATTATAAATGATGGAATAAAGTGCTGTCTTAGTTTAATGCGAGTATAAGAGATCTGCTAGTTTTGACCATATAATGTTTCATCGATTGCTATGTAGTTTCTTATTGAAGTTATTTTCATATATTTTATTTTTTAGCGGAAACATATCTTGGCAAAGAGGTGAGAATCATGGGTAGTGATGGTGAGGTTATATACATAAGGGCTGATGAGGCTAAGAAGCAAAGTATAGATGAAGTTATACGTAGGCTTAGAACATCACCTGAAACAGGGTTAAGTAGTGAGGAGGCTAAGCGTAGATTAAAGATTATTGGCCCAAACGAGATTCCGGAAAAGAAGGTTCACCCGGTAATAAAGTTTCTAAGATATTTCTGGGGGCCTATACCTTGGCTTATTGAGATTGCGGCTGCAATTTCTTTTATGATACATCATTGGGTTGACTTCTATATAATACTAGGCTTATTGATAACGAATAGTGTTGTAGGCTTCTGGGAGGAGCATAAAGCTGAGAATATTATTGAGTACTTGAAGAAGAAGTTGTCTCTTACAGCTAGGGTTCTAAGAGATGGTAAATGGCAAGTTATTCCGGCTAGAGAGCTTGTTCCCGGTGATATTGTAAGAATTAGGTTAGGAGACATTGTACCAGCTGACCTGAAACTAATTGAAGGAGAATACTTGATGGTAGACGAATCAATACTAACTGGTGAATCATTACCTGTAGAGAAGAAGGTCGGTGATGTAGCCTACTCGGGCTCTATAGTTAAACGTGGAGAAATGACTGGGGTTGTAATAGCAACTGGCTTAAAGACGTTCTTTGGAAAGACTGTTGAGCTAGTACAGAAGGCTAAAACTGTAAGCAAGTACCAGAAACTAATAATAAATATAGGCAATTATTTAATTATTCTTACAATATTACTTGTAACCGCAATGGCTATAGAGGAGATAATGAGAGGAGTCGACTTCTTAGAGCTTCTAAAATTCTCTCTCGTGCTTGTTGTTGCAGCTATTCCGGCAGCACTGCCAGCAGTATTATCTATAACTATGGCGATAGGTGCCTACGAGTTAGCTAAGAAACAAGCAATAGTAACCAAGCTAGTTGCTGTAGAAGAACTAGCAGGAGTAGATACCCTGTGTGCAGACAAAACTGGTACTTTAACAAAGAATAAGTTAACTGTTAGTGATCCAGTGCCAGTAGCTGGTAATTATAATAAGAAAGACGTGATACTATACGCGGCATTAGCATCAAGAGAGGAGGACAAGGATCCCATAGACCTAGCGGTGTTAGAGGCTCTAGAAAAATATGGATTAACCGAAGAATATAAAAAATATAAACAATTACAGTTTAAACCCTTTGACCCTGTAAGAAAGCGGACCGAGGCCTTAGTTGAAGGCCCTCAAGGAGAACGCTTTATGGTAGCTAAAGGAGCCCCACAAGTTATACTCAAACTAGTTAATGCGGACGATAATCTTAGAGATAAGGTAATGATCACTGTTGATGAATATGCTAAACATGGATACAGAATGATCGGTGTCGCAAGAACAGCGGGAAACGAAGAAAGCAAATGGATTTATGTTGGACTAATACCTCTGTTTGACCCGCCAAGAGAAGACGCGAAAGAGACAATACAATATCTTAAGAAAATGGGTATAAGTGTCAAAATGATTACTGGCGATCACGTGGCAATAGCTCGTGAGATAGCGAAAATGTTGGGTATAGGGACAAGAATATATACAATAGACCAATTAATGGAGGCTAAACCCGAAGATGCGGTAAAACTAGCGTTAAAGGCTGATGGATTTGCTGAAGTGTATCCAGAACACAAGTACATGATAGTAGAAGCTCTGCAACGGGCTGGTCGTACTGTAGCAATGACTGGTGATGGTGTTAATGATGCACCAGCGCTAAAGAAGGCCGATGTAGGTATAGCAGTATCAAATGCCACGGATGCTGCTAGGGCGGCGGCAGCAATAGCGCTTCTAGCACCGGGTATATCGGTTATTAAAGATGCTATAATGACTGCTAGAAAGATATTCAAAAGAATGTATAGTTATGTTGTATACAGGATAACTGAGACTATAAGAATACTGTTCTTCGTAACACTCGCTATAATGATCCTAAAATTATATCCCATTACACCAGTAATGATTATATTGCTAGCGTTACTCAACGACCTACCTATACTAGCAATAGCATATGATAATGTGAAAATACCAGAAAAACCTGCTAAATGGGATCTCAAACTAATACTAACAGTATCAACAATATTAGGCCTACTAGGCGTAGGTACATCATTCCTACTATTATGGCTCAGCCTAGCATACCTAGCCTTGCCAGTAGCCATGGTTCAAACCTTCGTATTTCTAAAACTAGCTGTTGCAGGTCATCTAACAATATTCGTAACAAGAACAGAAGGCCCATTCTGGTCGATAAGACCCGGTAGCTGGCTACTAATAACGGCGATAATTACGAAGGTAGCAGCCACGATTATAGCAATGATGGGATTAGGACTCATGTACCCGCTGTCACCATTCTTCACAGCCCTACTCTGGGGATACGCTCTAGCATGGTTCATTGTAGCTGATCAAATAAAGCTACTAGTATACAAGAAATACAATGCCATGAAGAACGCTATGGCAAAGTTGCACGGTATATTGTGGAAGCACTTCTAAGGAACTTTTATTCTAGCTAAAGAAATGGCATATAATTTTTAGTTTATTAGGCTGAGAAAATACGTATTAATAATACGCATCTAGTTTCTGTTATAATATACTTTATTTAATCGCTAGTATAAAAGTATTTAATAAGCTTGAAGATGCTCCCGAAATGTTTTACTAGGGAGGTATTCTTATTCATAGCGGTATTTTTTCAGCTATGTCCCAGAGTATTGGCGGCTTCCATTCTTCTCTTTGGATTATCTTGATAATACCTATTATCCACACAATTAATACTGCTATCCATATTAAGGTTGATAATATCCATCCTATGTACGGTATTAGTCCTAGTATTAAGGATACAATGTATGCTACTATGTATGCTATAAAGAATGCTATAGAGAGCTTCTCCCAATGGATAACCCTTGGATCTCTAGGACCCGCAAAATAAGCAATTAAGGCACCAACTATGCTGAAAACCCAGGCTATGAGTTGCCAGATAAAGATATCACCAGTGGATTTCGATCTATTAACATCATAGCTAGTAGTTGCAGACATTTTCGCTCCGCCATATAGCTGGTATTAATGCGGGAAATAATAAAGATGGGGGTGCAGTCTAAGCTGCTGGGCCAATACTTAAAGTAAGTTAAACATGTGATGTTGTTTACATGGTATTATTAAAGAGGAACTCATAGCATAGTCTGGCCTATAATAGGATAAAATCGAAAACTAATACACAGTAATTTTTATTTAATATTTTTATGATAATAAAATATTATCAATTATATTGTTTTCTTATCATATGATACATTCTCATATAGCATTGCAGCCAGGTATGATATTAAGCCTGCGTACTCTATGGTCTCAATTATCAAGTCTCTTTTACAATTAGCTAGTCTAAGTCCTCTATCCACAGATAAGTCTTCAGGGAGGAATAGGTTCAAATTACCTGTATAAGCCATATAGGCTAGTTTAGCCGTCCAAGGTCCCACACCTCTAAATGTCATTAACTCTTCTACAGCCTCTTGAGGTGTCAGTTTACCTATCCTTTCTAGGTCATATCCTCGCTTAACGATAGCCTTAGCTATATCAGTCACATATTCAGCTTTTCTTTTACTAAGTCCTATATGTCTAAGTTCGTCTATTCCTGCTTTCAGTACTGCTTCTGGCGTCGGGAAGTCATAGAATATTCTGCTGTTATCAATGGTTATCTTTCTGCCGAGATACTCAACGAGTTTCGAGATTATTCGTAGAGCCAAGTATATGGGTATCTGTTGATTTACTATAGTTTTAACTAAAGACTCCCACATACTTGGATTCAACGCTGGTCTTAAACCAGGATACTTTTTAACGACTTCTTTCAATCCGGGGCATGCCTTTATGAGTATTGATATATCTGGATACACGTACTTTACGTTTAAGATATGCTCGATTATTCTCATGGCAGTTTCAAGGGAACCCTTGAATACATGTATTCTTATCAGTGGTTTCCATCCTTCACTAATCACCGTTGCCTTATATGCAACTTCCTCCTCAGTACCCCATGTTACCATTCGCATACAAGTTCTAGATACATCATCATATATACATGGTGTCGGCCTACTCTTTAACGTGAATTCTCTTAGGTGCGGTGTTATCATGTATGGCGGGTTTGGTTTAATTATCGCTACCAATTCTTTCCCACGATAGCTTTTAGACATCGCTATCTTACACCAAGAGAATTATACAGTAAGCCAAGAAATAAATTCTAAAATCCGCTTAGCATGGAATACATATGTGTGTTTAAAATGGATTACTGATAACACTGATCAAAGTAAATTTATTATAATAGAGGCTAATGTCAGATAATCTAGATCTAGAGCGGGTGAGATTTTTTGGGTTATCTCACCCGAATCTCTGAAAACTATATGTATACGGGTATTCTTGTTTACGTTGTTCTCGCTTTTATATTATTCTTTGGTATTACATCGTCGAATACGCCTCTTATAGGTGGGGAATGGAGCTTTATCCCAATACTCGGTCTTTTTGTTATCGTTGCATTATCCTGGTATTTTATGATAATTTATGCTTTTGCATTGTTTATTGTATCTATTGTTGTAGTGGGTTTTCTATACCTACTAGGCTTCAAGGTAGGTATTGATACTGTTTTTGCCTCAATAATTTTCTTCACAATAACTGGTATTGTAATTTATCATCTTTGGGCTAACGGGAAAATTCTTAGAGAGGCATCAAAGAATGCTCATGGTTTCCTAAGGGTATTATTGGGTATTTCGGGGGCTTCATACACTATTCTTGCGCTATTATTCATAATCGCTATAATTGTATTAATTATAGGGTCAACGCCTTTGTTGACACCTCTTCAAACAAGAACTATTGAAATAGGGAGCCTCGAAATAGATATAATAGTAGCTATTCTCGGGATCTTATTATCTATAGGAAAGACTGGTTTAGGAATAACCATGTTGTCCGAAAACAGTAAATTGGCTAAGGCTTCGGGAATACTTCACCTTCTAGGTTCTGCAATAGCTTTAACCCTATCCTACTATCTTTTAGGTCCTCTACTACATCTACCAGGAACACCATTAGAACCTATTGAACCAGAACATATCCTCAATTACCCGCTCCCAGCAACTCTACTCCCCATTTTCACTTTGCAAGGTATTATTGCATGGATCTTTGCAACCTATGTGTATGCTTAGCATAATTTCTACTATAGATCTCCCTATCAAGCAACCTTTAATGGAATCGAAGACTTTTCTTTCTTTAACAATCCCTTGCTGCAAGTCACTGTTAACAACCACTTAGAATAAGCTCTCCCTACATCAAAAGAGGGCACTACGTCACCAGGCAAATAGAACTCGAAAGGCAGCTCATATACACGTGAACCTAGTACAATATTTTCAGCCAGCTTTTCCTTTACCAATGTTTTTGTAAACATAGTTTCATCACAGTTATCGGCATGTACGTCAATAGCGTATCTATCAATACGAACACTATTCACAACCTCGATAAACAATTCTTTACAATACTCATTGGAATTCCTTTCGCCTTCAACACCTATTTGTAGAGCTCCTCTAACTCTCGCACCAGCTCTAATATACCCGGGCAACCTTACCATTACAGTTCCATTACCAAGCCTTAAACTCCTGACAATAACAGCACCATTAACACCACTATTAATAACATTTATCTTAGCCTCGCTGCGAGAAGACCTAAAAGTCCTCTTAGCCTCTACTCTTAAAAACCACTCACTCTCAACAATGCCTCTCCTCCCAGAATGAGCGGCATCTACTGGTATATTGAATCTCCCAGAATAAACATACCTACCCTTATGCAACCTCACATTACTGACTAAAACCTGCTCTCTCCTAAACAAGGTCAACGAAAAATCAACATCCCTTGAATACCTCTCATCATCCTCCTCATACCAACAAGTAGCCCTACCCCTCAAAACCCCTACAAGCTCAGCCTTCAACTCCTTCAAATCAACATCCTTCTTCACCTCAACCTCAACTCTATAAACTAAATCCTCTCCAGGCACATACGAACCCTTATCAACCACTAAGGAAAGCCTTACCGGATTTCCAAATAATGACCCAAACACCATTTCAAACCTCCTTATTAATCCTAAAACCTAATATGTTAAAAATAAATGCTTTTGTTCTCATCAAAATTTCGTGATAAAGCAAAAGTGTTTTGTAGTTAATGTAACTAACTCTTACCTAACGGATGTGATGTATTAGGTCCCTCCCTTAAGAGCTACAAAGTCTCTTGCCAGATAAAACAGGTAAGTGAATAGGGGATTAAGCAACCATTATATACTGTTTTAAGTTAATAACTAGTAGGTAGTCGAGTTGATATACATGGGATCTGTGGATGACTGGATAACAGAGTTCTTTATACGTAAGGGTCGGCTTTTCGGACGGGTACTACAAGCCTATAGAGAGCGTGGAGTAAAGGAGGCTCATCTCATTGCAATGCTTCTAGAAAAACATGGTGTTCCTAGAGGTTCTCGTATAATAGAGTTGGGGTGTGGTAGTGGGAGGATAAGCGTCCCCTTGGCTAGAGAGGGCTATAAGGTGACTTGTCTTGATATATCTTCGGAGTACGTAGAGGAGGCGTTAGAGTACGCGCAAAATATGGGTGTGAAAGAAAGGGTTGAAGGAGTAGTAGGGGATGCTTGGAAAGTTGACGAGCTAGTAGAAGGAGGTTATAGTGCTGCTCTCATGGTGTGGACAACTCTTATAGGCTATAAGGGTTCTCCAGAGACTGATATCGAATTGCTGTCAAGAATACGTAAGATAATAGTTCCTGGAGGCAAACTATTCATACTGAGGCATACTGATAGAGACACAATAGTGGCTAGAAACGCTCAGTGTAGAATGGACACTATAGCCAGCGACCTCGGAGACTTATTCGTCATAGAGAAACCCCGTTTTGATCCAGTAACCTCAATCCTACAGAACACTTGGATATACTACAAGAAGAAAGGCTATGAACTCGAGTTCCTCGGCAAACAAGGCTTCAAGATAAGAATATACACCGTAACAGAACTAATAGACATAGCCTCTAAAGCTGGCTGGAAACTCGAAGCCCTCTACGGAAGCCTAAACCAAGACCCATTCATACCCGGTCGTACCAGTATAAATGCAGTCCTAGTAGCTGGCTGATAAGCAAGACTCTTATTTACAGGAAGATATCAAGGTCGTTGCTTTAAAGAGGTTAGAAGAGATGGAATGTGCTATGGCTTAAGATGTATTCTGTATTTCGGGGAGAAGCTGCTGGTCTACTGGCTTGATGTATTGTTCTCGTTACTATTGGTAAGAGTGTTTAGGAGAAATGTTTATGGATTTTTATTGTTATATATGCTGTTATAACTATTAGTGCATCATTGACTTGTTTTTATATATAATCACTATGACCCTATTATTAAGCCTTTTAGTATACCTACGCAAGTCATTTATCTCTTCATCTTTATCTGGATTCTTTAAGCAATGCTCAACAAGTTCTCGTTTTATGTCCCGTTGTCGCAGTCGCTCTAGTGCATGTAGAGTGTAACGTATTTTCATGTTTCAGCCACTAAAGCCTCTGGCCCCCTTAGGATCAGTTTAGAGAGATCTATCTTCCTGCGCGAGAACCATAGTACCTCTATACCAATGATTTCTCCTTTCTCGTTATAATCTACTATAACTCCTGGCTCAATCTCCTCAGACTCAACAATTTTACCATCTCTAAGCTTAATATATAGGACATCTCCTGCCCTATCATACTTTATAGAAAACTCAACTGGCAGTGCATCCCCCTACTCTCTATGTATTTAAAAGCATTTTAAGTCAATGCCTACATTGAATATCTCTTTCCAAATAACTATGTTTTTCATAAACATCCTTTCTACTACATTCAAATGCTGGTTACCTAGAAAAATAATCATTAATTTAGTCTCCTATTGCGTGGTTATTAATTTTTCACCAGTATGAGCCATGCTACGCTAATGTATGCTGTGTTTCCTAGCTTCTTGGTTACTGTAATCTTTACTTTGTACAGATTGTCATCTATCTTGTCCGTGGAGACTGTGAGATGGTATGATGCTTCAATGAAGCCTATAGATGAAAATGATACTCTATATGTTTTACCCCTATAATTTACTAGATAATTGCAGGGTACTATGCCCGTATAGGTTATTGAATTATTTCTTGGTAGAAGTTCAATAAAGATATTGTTAACTTTAATTCTTTGAGGCATAAAGTCTATCTTGGATTCAGCATCGTAGATACGTATAATTATGTAATTGTATGCTGTATGGTCTATGAGTAATGTAGTCTCATTCACAATAGTAGTGTTTAATATAAACGTTTTTGAAAAGTTAGAGTTGGGCTTAGAGATGAAGATAGTCCAGGTCTCATTCTTCCTTAACGCATTTAAATAGGCATCCCTAGCTTCTTCAAGTATCTTCTTCAACTCCTCTACTGCGAGTCTATAAGTATGGTTCTCACCAACT